>CABKMC010000027.1 GCA_902373455.1 uncultured Streptococcus sp. | reverse complement strand
AAATGTTGCCAATCGGAAATTCGTTGTTTACCGCTTGCGCAAAGACCAACCGCATTTTCGAGTCGGCCTGTCTGTTAGTAAGAAACTGGGAAATGCTGTGACCAGAAATCGCATCAAACGTTTGATTCGCCATGTTTTGATCAAACACCAAGCCTTCCTTACGACCGATGATTTTGTTGTCATTGCTCGTAAAGGAGTGGAGGAGCTCGACTTTCATCAAGTAGAGAAAAATCTTGTACATGTCTTAAAATTAGCGCATGTCTACCAAGAAAGGGAATAATGTGAAAAAGAAACTGAAGTTAACTGGATTATTAGGAGCGGCCTTATTGGTCTTGACAGCTTGTGGAACCTCTCAAGTGACAGCTCAGTCGACAGGTGGTTGGGAACGCTTCGTCTACTTCTTTGCAGAAGCTATCCGCTTCTTGTCCTTTGGCGGAAGTATCGGTGTAGGGATTATCGTCTTTACCATTGTCATACGGACGGTCCTCTTGCCCCTCTTCCAATATCAAATGAATTCAACCCGCAAAATGCAGGAAATTCAACCCCTCCTCAAGGAATTGCAAGCTAAGTATCCTGGGAAGGATCTCGATAGCCGGACTAAGCTTTCTGAAGAGATGCGGGCCCTTTACAAGGAAAAAGGCGTCAAAACGTCTTCAGCATTCCTTCCTCTCTTGATCCAGATGCCGGTCTTGATGGCCTTGTTCCAAGCGCTGAGCCGTGTCGAATTCCTTAAAGTCGGTCACTTCCTCTGGTTGGACCTTGGTGCGATCGACCCGACTTATATCTTGCCGGTTCTTGCAGCACTCTTCACATTTTTCAGCAGTTGGTTGACCAATAAAGCCATGCCAGAGCGCAATGGTAGTGCGACAACCATGATGTATGTGATGCCTGTGATGATCTTCTTCTTTGCCTTGTTCTCAGCCAGCGGGGTCGCACTATACTGGGTGACTTCCAATGCTTACCAAGTCGGGCAAACCTATCTCTTGAACAACCCCTTCAAGATTATTGCAGAGCGTGAAGCAAAAGAACAAGCTTCGCGCGACATGGAAAAACAAAAACGCCGTGCCCTAAACAAAGCACAGAAAAAGAAAAAATAAGAAAGAGGTGGACATATGGTCCTATATACTGGAGCAACTGTTGAAGAAGCGATTCAAAAAGGTCTGAACGATTTAGATATTCCTCGTATGAAGGCGCATATTACGGTTGTGGCGCGTGAAAAGAAAGGTTTTCTTGGCTTGTTTGGGAAAAAACCAGCCCAAGTAGAGATTGAGCCCATTGCAGAAACAACTGTTGTAAAAGCCAATCAAAAAGCTGTCAAAGGTGTCCCAGATGAGATCAATGCGCAAAACGAACCGGTTAAGACGGTGAGCGAAGCAACGGTCGATCTCGGACGCGTCGTTGCAGCGATCAAAAAGGTCGAAGAAGAAGGAGAAGTTGTCTCTGAAGAAATCAAGACAGAAATCCTGAAACATGACAAAGAAGCAGATACCGTTCTTGAAGAAAAAGGACATGAACATATCCTTGAAAAAGTTAAAGAACCAGCGACAAAAGAATCAAGCGAATCTGATTTCTCAAATCTTGGTATCGAGGTAGAGGAAAACTACAACATCGAAGAAGTCGTAGATGATGTGACAGCCTATGTTCAAACAGTGGTCGATGAAATGGATGTGGATGCGACCATCTCAAGTAGTCACAACCGCCGTACAGTCAATATGCAAATTGATACCAATGAACCAGGACGTGTCATTGGTTACCACGGAAAAGTCTTGAAGGCTCTTCAACTTTTGGCGCAAAATTACCTCTATAACCGCTACTCAAAGAATTTTTACATTACCATTAATGTGAATGACTATGTAGAACACCGGGCAGAAGTTCTTCAAAGCTATGCTCAGAAGTTGGCAACACGTGCCCTCGAAGATGGGCAAGCCCAACAGACAGATCCGATGTCAAACAGTGAACGCAAAATCATTCACCGGATCGTCTCTAAGATGGAAGGAGTCACTAGCTACTCTGAAGGGGAAGAACCAAACCGTTACGTGGTGGTAGACATCGAAGGATAATCTAGCTATTATTTCCCATAAGGGAGAGACGGGATTGAGCCGATCTCTCCTTTTTTAGGTTTAGAAAGGAAGCAAATGGCATTTGCAGCGATTCGAGAGTTTTTAAAACTTCAAGGAATCCACTACCAGACCCCAGCAAAGGCTGGGGTGCTAGCCTCAGAGATGGAGCAGTATCGTGCCCTAGCTCAAGCAGCTCGTAAGGAATTCACCGATTTGGTCTCGGCCTTTCAGCAGCGTCACCCTTACTTGGAGCAGGATCGGACTAGCCAGTGGATGAATCAGGCTCAGATCTTGCGGCCTCATTTTTGGGCCTATCTAAAAGGAGAAGGGACGATGGCAGAGCCTATGTTTGCCCTGAGACTTTATGGGGATGCAGCTGATTTTGGAGTTTCCTTAGAGGTGAGCTTTATCGAGCGAAAAAAGGACGAGCAGAGCCTTCAAAAGCAACACAAGGTTCTCACCCTTCCTATCTCTCAGTCAGTTTATTATTTCGCCCAGAAAAATGGAGAGAGTCAAAGGGTAGAAGGAACAGAAAAGAATCGCCATGATCTCTTACAAGCAGTAGCAGACGGAGCGGTTCGTAAGGTCCTCGTCAAATACGATGTTTCTCTAGTTGAGGAGAGTTCCCTAGAGAATATCTTGGATCAGTTGCAAGAGGCGCTGCTGGCTCTGGAACCCTATTACTTGGCAACCCGTCAGGTGTAGAAAGGTGTTCTCCAACCTGTATTTGCAACAATTTTGCCATAGCTATTGACAAATAGAGTCGAATCCGATAGAATAGTAAAGTATGTTTAGTAACTGATCACAACTAGCCGGCTAAACGAATACAAAATCTATGAGGAGGTATTCATCGTGAAACGTACTTATCAACCAAGTAAACTTCGTCGTGCGCGCAAACATGGTTTCCGTCACCGTATGGCAACTAAAAATGGTCGTCGCGTATTGGCAGCTCGTCGTCGTAAAGGACGCAAAGTTTTGGCTGCCTAATTCAGATAAAAACCTAAAAACCAGTAGAAACTCGAGACTACTGGTTTTTGTTTTGTCCGAAAGTGAATTTAGAGGCGCTTTCTGCTATAATAGAAGGAAGAAAACTCGGAAGAAAAGGAAGATCATGCAGATTTTTGATACCCACACCCATCTTAATGTGGAAGAATTCGCAGGAAAAGAACAAGAAGAGCTCGACTTGGCCAAGGAAATGGGTGTTGTAGCCCACAATATCGTTGGTTTTGACAAACCGACGATTGAGCGAGGAATAGCCTTGGCAGACCAGCACCCAGAACTCTATCTCACGCTTGGTTGGCACCCCACTGAGGCAGGTGATTATAGTCCTGAAGTGGAGGCCTATTTACTTGAACAGCTAAAACATCCCAAAGTCGTCGCACTCGGAGAAATCGGTCTGGATTACCACTGGATGACGGCACCAAAAGATATTCAAGAAAAGGTTTTTCGTCGTCAGATTCAATTGTCTAAAGACTTGGACCTCCCCTTTGTGGTGCACACACGCGATGCTTTAGAAGATACTTATGCCATCATCAAGAGTGAAGGAGTCGGTCCTCGCGGTGGGATCATGCATTCTTTCTCAGGAAGTTTAGAAGAAGCGAAACGCTTCATGGATCTGGGGATGATGATTTCTTTTTCCGGAGTGGTGACCTTTAAGAAAGCCACAGATGTCCAAGAAGCGGCAGCTGGCCTTCCGTTAGACAAGATCTTGGTTGAAACAGATGCTCCTTACCTGGCACCAGTTCCTAAACGTGGTCGGGAAAATAAAACAGGCTACACTCGTTATGTGGTAGATTTTATTGCAGGACTACGTGGCTTAACAACAGAAGAAGTGGCTCAGGCAACCTATGACAATGCAAGAAAGGTATTTGGCCTTGACTGAGAAAAGAAAAATACCAGAAGTAATTGTCGTGGAGGGCAAGGACGACACAGCCAATCTCCGTCGTTTTTATGAGGTGGATACCTATGAAACCCGAGGCTCTGCGATCGATCAAGATGATTTGGAACGAATTGCTACCTTGCAAGAGTTGCGTGGGGTCATTGTCTTTACCGATCCAGACTATAATGGCGAGCGAATTCGCAAGATCATCATGCAAGAGGTGCCCCAGGCCAAACATGCCTTTTTAAATCGTGGTGAAGCAGTACCCAAATCCAAGACCAAGGGGCGTTCCTTGGGAGTGGAGCATGCGAACTTTGAAGATTTAGAAAAAGCCCTAGCTGGACTGGTCGGGTCTTACGAAGATGAAAATTTCTTTGATATCACAAAGACCGACTTGATGCGGCTTGGACTGTTGATGGGAAGCGATAGTCGCAAACGACGGGAATATCTAGGCGAAGCCTTGCGCATCGGCTACTGCAATGGCAAGCAATTACTCAAACGCTTGGAGTTGTTTGGAATTTGTTTGGCCCAAGTCGAAGAAGTCATGGCTCGTTATTAAAAATAGGAATAGAGGTAGAAGATGGGATTGTTCGACCTATTTAAAGATAAGAAAAAAGAGATCGGCTTTTCTTTGGAGAATGTTCAAGCAGAGCACCAAAAGAACCCCCGACATTTTTTGATTCCGAGTCAAGAAGAAATCAACCAATTGAAGCTTGGGGATCAGGTTCGCCTTATCTTTGTGCTAGATACAGTCTTGGAGAATGGGTGTCGAGCAGAGCGTATGTGGGTTGAACTGACTGAGATTTGTGATGAAAAATTTAAAGGACGTTTAACCAATCAACCCGCTTTTATTACCTCCATCCAGCTTGGAGATGAGCTGGATTTTGCGCGGGAACATATTGCAAGCCTGATGGTCCCCCCGCTGAATCTTGATACACAAAAAGGGGCGATGATTACCAAGGATTGCTTCCTACGACGTGAGATTAATTGGGCCATTCACGATGAACCTCATCACCCACAAGATAGTGGTTGGCAGTTCTTTACAGGTTATGAGTCCCAGGAAGACTTGGATGATCCATCTAAGATCACCATTATCAGTCTTGAAGACGCCTTGGAAATGGAGCCCTTGTTGGAAACCGTCTTAGATAAGAAAGGGGAAGCTTATGTTTATCAAGCGGAGCAGAATGTCTTTATGGAAGACTGTTAGGCTAGATTGTAGAGAAACACAAGAGAAATAGAGTGATTATTTCTTACACTAAACGGATTAGAAAAGAGAAGAGATGAGAATTGCAGATTATAGCGTGACCAAGGCAGTGCTGGAGCGTCACGGTTTTACCTTTAAAAAATCCTTCGGTCAGAATTTCTTGACCGATACCAATATCCTTCAAAAGATTGTGGACACTGCTGAGATTGATAAGCAGGTCAATGTCATTGAAATCGGTCCCGGAATTGGAGCTCTCACTGAGTTTTTGGCAGAAAATGCGGCAGAAGTGATGGCCTTTGAGATTGATGACCGCTTGGTGCCTATCTTAGCGGATACCTTGCGGGATTTTGATAATGTGACGGTTGTCAACCAAGACATCCTCAAGGTGGATCTCAACCAGTATATCGCTGAGTTTAAAAATCCAGAGCTTCCGATCAAGGTAGTGGCCAACCTTCCATACTACATCACGACTCCGATCCTCATGCACTTGATTGAGTCTAAAATTCCTTTCCAAGAATTTGTGGTCATGATGCAAAAAGAGGTGGCAGACCGCATCTCAGCTGAGCCCAACACCAAGGCTTACGGGTCTTTGTCTATTGCAGTCCAATACTATATGACGGCTAAGGTAGCCTTTATTGTGCCACGCACCGTCTTTGTGCCAGCGCCAAATGTCGACTCTGCCATCCTCAAGATGGTCCGTCGTGAAGAACCAGCAGTAACCGTCAAGGATGAAGATTTCTTTTTCTCTGTCAGCAAGGCTGGCTTTGTCCACCGCCGCAAAACGCTTTGGAACAACTTGACCAGTCGCTTTGGCAAGACCGAAGAAATCAAAGCCAAACTGGAAGCCGGGATCCAAGCTGCAGGCCTGCAACCATCTGTACGAGGAGAAGCTCTTAGTTTAGAAGACTTCGCCCGCTTAGCAGATGGCCTTCTAGAAGCAGGAATAAAATAACAGAAAAGCCATAGGTTATAACCTATGGCTTATTTGCATCGTAAGGAAAGGACGGGATTTGAACCCGCGCGTGAAGAAAATCCACTTGCCGGATTTCGAGTCCGGTGCCGTACCAAGCTGGGCCACCTTTCCAAGATGCGGAGAAAGGGATTTGAACCCTCACGCCCGAAGAGGCACATGCGCCTGAAGCATGCGTGTCTGCCGTTCCACCACCTCCGCATAGTTCTATTATACACTTTTTAGGAAAATTGCCAAGGAAAAAAAGGGAACACTTCAAAGTCCCTAACATGAAAACCATAGACAGTATGAGACTACAACCTGTTACGGGAAGTGCTTGCAGATTTTCTTATCAAGCAATCCAGCCTTATTTCTCATTTTTTGGTATAATAGAAAGTATTAATCTCAAAGGAGTGCGATTTGCAAGGAACCATCGTCAAGGCCTTGGCTGGCTTCTACTATGTGGAGTCAGACGGCCATATTTACCAGACACGGGCTCGTGGAAATTTTAGAAAAAAAGGACAGACTCCTTATGTGGGGGATCAGGTAGAGTTCTCTGCTGAAGAGAATTCGGAAGGCTACATTTTGAGTATTGCCCCTCGAAAAAATAGCCTCGTGCGCCCTCCGATTGTCAATATTGATCAGGCAGTAGTCATCATGTCGGCTAAGGAGCCGGATTTTAATGCCAATCTCTTGGATCGTTTTCTGGTCCTTCTAGAACACAAGGGGATTCATCCTATTGTGTATATTTCCAAATTGGACTTGCTAGAAGATATGGAAGACATCCACTACTACCAAGGAATCTACCAGGCTATTGGCTATGATTTTGTCTTGTCGATTGAGGAACTTTTGCCCCTTTTAACCCATAAAACCACCGTCTTTATGGGACAGACCGGTGTCGGAAAATCAACCTTGCTCAATAAAATCGCTCCGGATTTAGAACTTGAAACGGGTGAAATCTCAGATAGTCTGGGGCGTGGTCGACACACGACCCGAGCCGTCAGCTTTTACCATTTAAATGGAGGAAAGATCGCAGATACGCCTGGTTTTTCATCCCTTGATTATGAAGTGACGACCAGTGAAGATTTAAATCAAGCCTTTCCAGAGATTGCGGACGTGAGCCACTCTTGTAAATTTCGTACCTGTACCCACACGCATGAGCCTGCTTGTGCGGTAAAACCAGCCGTTGAAAGAGAGGAAATTGCGACTTTCCGATATGAGGATTACTTGCAATTTCTAAGTGAGATCGAAAATCGTCGCGAAACCTATAAAAAAGTTTCGAAAAAAATGCCAAAATAGGAGACAATAGAAGAATGAAAATAATGAAAATAGCACCCTCAATTTTGAGTGCAGATTATGCCAATTTTGAAAGTGAGTTGAAACGCTTAGAAGCAGCTGGAGCTAACTATGCTCATATCGATGTCATGGATGGTCATTTTGTGCCAAATATCAGCTTTGGGGCTGGTGTCGTAGAGAGTATGCGTCCGCATAGCAAGTTGGTCTTTGATTGCCACTTGATGGTGACCAATCCCGAACACCACATTGAAGAATTTGCCCGTGCAGGTGCGGATATCATCAGCATTCATGTGGAAGCGACTCCTCATATCCACGGAGCTCTTCAAAAAATTCGTCAAGCCGGTGTGAAAGCTAGTGTTGTGATTAATCCAGGAACTCCTGTAGACAGTATCAAACACGTCTTGAACTTGGTGGATCAAGTCTTGGTCATGACCGTTAATCCAGGATTTGGTGGCCAAGCCTTTCTTCCAGAAACAATGGACAAGGTGCGCGAATTAGCGGCTCTTCGTGAAGAGAAAGGCTTAGACTTTGATATCGAAGTCGATGGCGGAATTGATGGCCAAAGTATTTCCCAAGCAAAAGAAGCCGGGGCTAATGTCTTTGTAGCGGGCTCTTATGTCTTTAATGGAGATGTCAATGAGCGTGTGCAAACGCTCCGAGATGCCATCAATGGTTAATATAGGAGTATTGGCAGGTGGAGATTCTTCTCTACTACCAAAAGATCAAGAGCTTTACGTAGGTGTCGACGGAGGCTGTTTGAAGTTGCTGGAACAAGGCTTGCCTTTAGATATGGCTGTGGGGGATTTTGATTCCATTTCTGAAACTGATTTGAGCAAGATCCGCACCCAAGCCAAGCAAGTGGTTCAGTCCGTCCCTGAAAAGAACGATACGGATTTGGAATTGGCCTTGAAAGCAGTCTTTGAAGACTATCCAGATGCTGCAGTCACAGTTTACGGTGCCTTTGGCGGTCGCTTGGATCACTTCTTGTCCAATATCTTTTTGCCGACCGATCCAGACCTAACTCCCTATATGGAGCAGATCCAATTAGTCGATGGTCAAAATCGTCTGATTTACAGACCAGTTGGCTGCCATGAGATTCAGCCAGATCCTACTAAGCCCTATGTTGGTTTTATGCCTGTCGGACAAGGTCGCGTAGAGATCACAGGGGCCAAGTATCCGCTCTATCCGGAGAATTATTTTTTGAAGGCCATGTATGGCTCCAATGAATTTTTAGATCAACCGATTCAAGTGAGTCTCGACCGTGGCTATCTTGTCATTGTTTATAGTAAAGACAGAGGTTAATATGAATATCATTCTGCTTCTGATTGGCCTGCTCAATCTGGGCCTCCTCATCTATCTCTTGCAACGGTCAGATGATACAAGACCGGCTTTACGAGAGATGCTGGAAGACCACGAGGATCACTTGACAGACCAGTTGGACTATCGTTTTGAAAAAGAAAGACAAGCAAGCCAGATTGCCAATCAACAGTTAGAAATCGCGCTGACAGATCGCTTGACTGAGATGCGAGTGGAGATCCACCAACAGACGACAGCTCTACGCGCTGAGATGAATGAGCACTTCACCAAAAATCGGGATAAAACAGATGAGCGCATGCGCCAGATTCAAGAGTCCAATGAAGTGCGGCTAGAACAGATGCGTCAAACGGTAGAAGAAAAGTTGGAGAAAACCTTGCAACACCGCTTGCAGACTTCCTTTGAGACTGTTTCGAAACAGTTGGAATCGGTCAACAAAGGGCTGGGAGAAATGCAGACGGTGGCGAGAGATGTTGGAACTCTCAATAAAGTTCTTTCCAACACCAAGACCCGTGGGATTATGGGCGAATTGCAGCTGGGACAAATCATTGAAGATATTCTGACGCCAGCCCAGTATGAGCGAGAATTTATCACTGTTCCCCAGTCCAGTGAGCGCGTGGAGTACGCTATCAAGCTTCCGGGACAAGGAGAGGAACCAGTCTATTTGCCAATTGACTCTAAGTTCCCTCTGGAAGACTACTATCGTCTGGAAGAAGCTTATGAATCAGGAGAGAAAGAGGAGATCGAGCGTTACCGCAAGGCCCTTCTTGCTAGTATTAAGCGTTTTGCCAAAGATATCCAACAAAAATACCTCTTTCCACCAGCGACAACTAATTTTGGAATTCTCTTTTTGCCAACCGAAGGCCTTTATTCGGAAGTCGTTCGCAATCCAGAATTCTTCGATCGCTTGCGTCGGGAAGAACAAATTTTAGTAGCTGGTCCAAGCACGCTATCTGCCCTTTTGAACTCCTTGTCTGTCGGCTTTAAAACGCTCAATATTCAAAAAAGTGCAGACGATATCAGTAAAGTGTTGGGATCGGTCAAATCAGAATTCCATAAGTTTGGAGGGATTCTCGCTAAGACCCAGCGTCATTTAAAGAATGCTTCCAATAATATTGATGATTTGCTAACCAGACGGACCAGTGCCATCGAGCGGACGCTCCGCCAAATCGAAAGCGATGAAGACCTGCTGGGACTAGATGTATATATAGAAGATGGAGAAGAAGATGGTCAAAATTAACCAAATGAAAAAAGATGAATTGTTCGAAGGATTCTATTTGATCAAGTCAGCAGAAGTGCGTCAAACGCGGGCTGGGAAGAACTATCTAGCCTTTGTATTTCAGGATGAGACGGGCACGATCGAAGGCAAATTATGGGATGCTCAACCTCACAATGTAGAGAGCTTTATAGCTGGGCGCGTGGTCCATATGTCTGGACGTCGGGAGGTTTACAATAATACTCCGCAAGTCAATCAGCTGAACATGCGCTTGCCACAAGCAGGTGAGCCTAACAATCCAGCAGACTTCAAGGAAAAACCACCAGTAGATCCCAAGGAATTGCATGAATATCTATCAAACATGATTTTCAAAATTGAAAATCCAGTCTGGCAACGGATTGTCCGTGCCCTCTATGGAAAATATGAGAAAGAGTTTTATAGCTATCCAGCTGCTAAGACCAACCACCATGCTTTTGAAGCAGGCCTTGCTTATCATACGGCGACCATGGTCCGCTTGGCAGATAGTATCGGTGATATCTATCCTCAGTTGAATAAGAGCTTGCTCTTTGCGGGGATTATGTTACACGATTTGGCCAAAGTGATCGAGTTGACGGGACCTGAAAATACAGAATACACTGTTCGGGGCAACCTCATCGGCCATATTGCTTTGATTGATGAAGAAATCACCAAAGTCTTGCAAGACTTAAAGATTGATGACCAAAAAGAAGAAGTGATCGTCCTTCGCCATGTGATCTTGAGTCACCATGGCTTGCTCGAATACGGTAGCCCTGTTCGCCCCAAGATCATGGAAGCAGAGATTATTCATATGATCGATAATTTGGATGCAGAAATGATGATGATGAC
>CABKMC010000026.1 GCA_902373455.1 uncultured Streptococcus sp. | reverse complement strand
TGGATAACTCTGGATTTGTTAGATTTGTATAATAGAACATTTTTTCTTCGTTCTACAAGATTGGTTTTTTGGCCGATCTTTTTTTACGTTAGAGCGACTCTATCTCTACGAAGCCACTTTCAGTCAGACGATAGATTTTTTGGCAGACTTCTTTGAGGAAGGTCCGGTCGTGGGAGACTGTAACCAGTCCTCCTGGGTAGTCTGCGAATAGGCGTCGAATTTCTGGTTGGGAAGTGGGGGAAAAATTGCGGGTAGGCTCGTCCAAGAGCAGAAACTGGGGACTTGTGAGTACTAATTGAAGGAGGAAGAGTTTTCCTTGCTGGCCACCAGAAAGTTCAGAGATAGGATGATGCATTTCAGAAAAGGTAAAGTTGAGGGAGGCTAAATGCAATTGAATGGTGTTAATTTCTTCGCGATCGCCTGAATGCTGTAGAAATTGAACGGGTGTCTGAGTCAGAGGGAGACGTTCAGTGTAATCCTGAGGCATATAGGCAGTGCGGATACTCTCATTATTCTGTAAAATCTCCCAGATCTTTTTTAGGAAAGTGGATTTCCCAACACCGTTGGAACCGATAATCCCTATCTTATCCTGCCCTTGAAGTGTGAGGGAGAGATTCTTGACTAGGACACGATTCCCAATTACGAGCTCTTCTTGATCTAAGAGAAGGACACGTTTTTGAGGAGACAAGGGAGTGAGGGAAGGGAAATGCAGATTGATGATTTCCTCATCATAGGGTTGGGAAGTCATGGATTGGAATTCTCGCTCGTAGCGCTTTTCTTGTGAGAGGAGGGACTTCATTTTCTTTGCCAGGAGACGTCCAGCAGTGCTATCTTTGGTATTTCGTAAGGAAGTTTGGACTTGCTGACGGACGCGACGGTGCTTCTCCATTGTTTTTTGGTAGGCTCGTTGATCGTTGGCCGCTTGCTGAGACTGTTGCTTAAATTGTTGTTCCCTCTGGCTACTATAGTCTTGATAACCTAGGTGCTCTACAATGGTTTCAGCTTCCTTGCGGTGTTTGATCTGTCTGAGGTGAATGATGGTATCCGCCGTCTGAGTCAAAAAATCCTCATGATGGGAAATAAATATGATGGTTTGGGGACTCGTTTGGATCATCTGCTGGAGCCAGTCCAAGGTCTCCAAATCCAGATCATTTGAAGGTTCATCTAAAAATAGCAATTCATGAGGACAACAAAGTTCGTGAAGCAGTTGGACTTTGAGGGCTTCTCCTCCAGATAGACTTCCGATAGTTTGATCGCTTGTAAAGCGCTCGCTATTAAAATGCAATTGATCTGCCAGTCTGTAGAGGGTAGCATAGTCTAGCTCGTCCTCTCCAAAAAAATATTCTTCCAAGGTTTTTCTCTTCAATGCTTCCGGCAAAGTCTGGGGAATATAGGCATAGGAGTGAAAATTAGTGGTGATTTCTCCTTCTATGGTCAGATAATCTGGTAGAGATTTTGGGGACATAAGGACCTGAAGCAAGGAAGATTTTCCATTTCCTTCTTCGCCAATAATGGCAACTTTTTCTCCTTCATGAATGGTTAGGGACAGATCACGAATCAGATCGCGTAAATCTTTTGTATGGCGGATGGTGAGGTGGGATAGTTTTAGCATAAGATTCCTTTCTACTGGGACAAAAAACAGCTCTACCTATTTAGTAGAGCTGTATTCATGTGGAACCCAAGCAGAAAAAAACCTTATTTAGCCAACAAATGGTTGGAGAATAGGCGAGAAGGCACACAAAAAGAGATAGAACAAGCAGTCCACTAAATAAAGTATTTTATTTAACGAAACTTAGTTGTTCATATCTCCTTACCTCCGAATATGATTAGATTTATTCTATTCCTTTTATTCGTTATTGTCAAGGAATTCCTTGTTTCTTATTCCCTTTTCTTTTCGGACTCGGGGGGATTTTATGGTATAATTAAAGGTATGCATACAAAACCAACGTCCGCTTATGTCCACATCCCATTTTGTACCCAGATTTGTTTTTATTGTGATTTTTCGAAGGTCTTTATTAAGAACCAACCAGTCGATGCCTATTTGGAGCATTTGATCCAAGAATTTCGTCGGGAAGAAATCTCACACTTACGGACTCTCTATATTGGGGGTGGGACACCGACAGCTCTAACTGCGGATCAGCTAGCCTATCTGCTCAAGGAGCTGACCAAGTCGCTTGATCTGTCTCAGATGGAAGAGCTGACCATCGAGGCCAATCCTGGTGATTTGGATCCGGATAAGATTGCGGTCTTGAAGGATTCGCCGGTTAATCGGGTTTCATTGGGCGTGCAGACCTTTGATAATCGCTTGCTCAAGAAGATTGGTCGGAGCCACCAAGAGCAGGACATTTATGACAATATCGACCGTCTGAAACTGGCTGGTTTTGACAATATTTCGATTGACCTCATCTATGCCCTTCCGACGCAAACCATGGAGCAGGTCAAGGAAAATGTCGCTAAGGCTCTTGCCCTTGACATTCCCCACATGAGTCTTTATAGCTTGATTCTGGAGAATCACACAGTCTTTATGAACCGCATGAGACGGGGCAAGCTTCCACTACCTAAAGAGGAGCTGGAAGCGGAGATGTTTGAATACATCATTCAGGAGTTGGAGCGTGCAGGCTTTGAGCATTACGAAATTTCTAATTTCTCCAAGCCTGGTTTTGAAAGTCGCCACAACCTCATGTATTGGGATAATGCCGAGTATTATGGCTTAGGAGCTGGTGCATCCGGCTATGTCAACGGTGTTCGCTACAAGAATCATGGGCCTATCCGTCACTATATGCAGGCTGTTGACGAGGGAAATGCGCGTGTCCAAGAAGAGCACTTGACTCAGACAGAAATGATGGAAGAAGAGATGTTTCTAGGACTCCGTAAGAAAACAGGCGTTTCCAAGAAGCGTTTTGAAGAAAAGTTTGGTGTGAATTTTGACCAACAATATGGATCAGTGGTTGAGGAATTGACCCAGCAGGGCCTTTTGGTACCTGACAAGGACATTGTACGAATGACTAAGAAAGGTCTCTTTTTAGGAGACACGGTAGCAGAGAAGTTTATTTTGGAGTAGAAGATGGCAAAAACATTTGAATACAGCATGAAAATTCCTTTTGATATGAGCGATGTCAATGGTTATATTAAGATTCCCCAATTGATCTTGCTGTCTTTACAGGTATCGGGTATGCAATCGATTGAGCTGGGTATGAGTGATATGTACATTTTAGAGAACTACAATCTAGTCTGGATTATCACGGATTACAATATGAAGATCGATCGTCTCCCTGTATTTGATGAAAAGATCACCATCGAAACCTATGCCAAGAGCCATAATCGCCTTTTCTGCTATCGGGCTTTTAATATCAAGGATGAAGCAGGAAATACCATCATTGAGATGGTCGCGACCTTTGTATTGATGGATCGGGATACGCGCAAGGTCCATCCAGTTATGAGCGAAATCACGGATGCCTTTGACTCTGAATTTTCAAAAACCATGCTCCGCGGTCCCCGTTTTAAGGAATTAGAGGGGGGCATCGAACAAGAATATCGGGTTCGCTTTTACGACTTGGATATGAACGGACATGTCAATAACAGTAAATACTTGGACTGGGTTTTTGAGGTGATGGGAGCAGACTTCTTGACCCATCATGTCCCTAAAAAAGTTCATCTAAAATATGTCAAAGAAGTACTAGCAGGAGGTCTCATCACCTCTCAATATGAACAAGAGGGCTTGAAAACTCAGCACCAAATTACTTCAGATGGTCAGATCAATGCCCAAGCTGAAATTGAGTGGGAAGAAGTAGAAGAAAAGGGTTGGAATTATGGAAAGTAGAAGATTAAAAAATAAAAAACAGGAACTTGAAAGCTATCAAAAACGGGTTGTGGCCTATGCCAAGCGTCAAAAGAACCCTTTGTACATGTTGGGAGATTGGCTCTTGACTCTTTGTGCTTTGGGCATCATCCTGGTAGAGGAAATTTATAAATTTTTCCGCTATCGCTTGAATTTAGAGAGTTTTAATCGCTTTTTAAGAGAAGATGTACGCTGGTATCGGGTCTGGATCCATTTCACCTTGGCCTTTCTTTTACCGGTCATGATCTTCTCGATTGGGATTACTAGCCAATCAGGATCCTTCTGGTCCAATTTCTATCACCGCTTGTCCCAAGGCGTGCTCTTTAGCACAACAGTCAGCCTCGCTGCGACCTTGGTGACGGATTTTGTGGAGAATTTGCAACCAGAAACCAAGTCAGACGGCCGGAACCGGAGCACCAAGCGCACGGTTTATCAAATCAGTGTGGATCAGGCAACCGTGATAGGCTTGTTATTGACCATTGTGATCCTCATGGTAGCATCCTTCTTGTTCACCCAATCGGGAAGTCAAGGGATTAATTTTACAGGTTTGGTGTTACAATTTGTCCTCTATGCTGGAGCCTTGCTCTTATATGGTTCTGGTGGACGAGTCGATGCAGAGAAGTTGCATGAAGAAGCTGACACAGAAAGGGAAGAATAAATGCACTATAAGGGCTATTTGATTGATTTGGATGGCACTATTTACAAAGGAAAATCACGAATTCCTGCAGGAGAAGCTTTTGTTCATGAACTGCAGGCGCGTGAGATTCCCTATCTCTTTGTGACCAACAATACAACCCGCACACCAGAGACTGTTCGGGATATGCTGGCCACTCAATTCAATATTGAAACTCCAGTTTCGACTATCTATACAGCTACCCTTGCGACCATTGACTACATGAATGACCAAAATTTGGGCAAAAAGGTCTATGTGATCGGAGAAGCGGGGCTCAAAGATGCTATTGAAGAAGCTGGCTATATCATCGATGAAGAAGCACCTGATTATGTGGTGATTGGCCTCGATTGGCAAGTGGATTATGAGAAGTTTGCTATTGCGACCTTGGCGATTCAAAAAGGAGCTCATTTTATTGGAACCAATCCGGACCTGAACATTCCAACAGAGCGTGGCTTGATGCCTGGAGCAGGATCCCTGATTGCCCTTGTCGAAGCAGCGACACGGGTCGAGCCTGTGATCATTGGAAAACCAAAGGCCATTATCATGGATAAGGCCATTGAACACTTAGGTTTTGAAAGAGAAGAAGTCGTTATGGTCGGGGACAATTATTTAACAGATATTCGTGCAGGTATTGACAATGGGATTCCAACTCTCTTGGTGACGACAGGTTTTACCAAACCAGAGGAAGTGCCGACCTTACCAATTACACCGACACATGTTGTTTCCAGTTTAGCGGAGTGGGATTTTGATGCTTAAAAGTTTAAAATCAATCAATCAATTTTTCTTTATCTTGTCAGCTACGATCCTTCTCACCATTGGCCTAGCATGGGTCCTCTATCCCATGGAGATCCATTGGTTGGGGATTCAAAGCCGAACTGGTTTTTCGGCTTCAGTCATCATGAAGAATTTCAATGTCTTGATGAACTACTTGACCAATCCTTTTCAGTGGGTGTTGAAGATGCCTCAATTCCCCTCCTCAAAAAATGGGCTGCACCATTTTGAGGCCGTCAAGTACCTATTTCATTTGGTGACGGTCGTTTTCTTGGTTACTCTACCTGGTTATATCCAGTTTATGCGGACAGTCGTCAAAAAAGGCTACCTGGCCTTGTACCGAAGTCTCTTCTTTTGGATGCTGGTTTTACCAGTAGTGCTTGCAGTGATGACTGTTATAATTGGCTTTGATCAATTCTTTACGCTTTTTCATCAGGTCTTATTTGCTGGGGATAATACTTGGCTCTTTGATCCGCGCGTGGATTCGATTATTCTTGCATTACCAGAAGACTACTTTATGCATGCCTTTTTGATTTTCTTTGTCTTATACGAAGGAGTCTGTGCGAGTTTTTATCTATTTTCTAGGAGGAAGAAATGAACCAATATAACCGATTATTAGATCCTAAAAAAGATATAGGAAGGTATTCTGGGACACTTGCTATTTATCTCTTGGTAATGACCTTAGTAACCGTCCTGTGGGAAGTCCTCTTAGGCCTAACCCTAGCAGGCTCTCTCAGAAAAGATCCAAGTAAAATAGCGGAGAGAATGACTAGTCTGAATGTGTGGGCAGGTATTCCCTACCTCATCTCTATTTCCATTGGACTCTTTCTTTTTAATGCCTATCGCAAGAAGGCCCTTTATAAATATGATCTTAAGCATAAGGGACGTAAGATGACACTTTCAGTCTTCTTTATTCTTCTCGCCTTTCTTGGCTTTTCTCAAGTCTTTTCATCTGTAATGACACAAGTGATTGAGCGCATGTTTGAGACCATTGGCCTTCATTCTCCAACACCAGATCTAGGAGATACGATTGAGCGATCTTGGACTATGCTCTTGTATGCTGGCTTTTTTGGTCCTATCACAGAGGAATTCTTCTTCCGTGGGGCAGGCTTGCGAGGCTTGGAACGGTATGGCAAAATCTTTGCCATTGTCATGACGGCTATTTTATTCGGCCTCTTCCATGCCAATTTTGACCAGCTCTTTTTCGCGGGTATCATTGGTCTAGGATTCGGCTACATTGCCTTTGAATACAATATCTGGTGGGCGATTTTCTATCACATTTTCAATAACTTTGTCATTTCCCAAGGTTTGCATTATGTAGCTTATCATGTGGACGAGGGACTAGCGAATTGGCTCCAAATCGGTGTTTTAGCCATTGGTTCCATTGTCATGATAGTGGTTCTTGCGACCAAATGGCCAGCTATCAAGGCTTATATTCAGGCCAATAAACCACAGCCAGGAGTTTTCCAGCGTGCCCTCGCTTCCTTCTGGTTCTGGTTCTTCGTGCTATTCACTATCCTGATGTCTATTGTTCCTTATGTGATTCCGATCTTCCAGATGGCTAATCTCAAAGGCTGAGGATGTAAAGTTGGATACATACAATTGAGAGGTAAGCGCCTCTCTTTTTTGATATAATAGAGAGTATGAATAACTTGATTAAATCCAAGCTCGAGCTCTTGCCGACGAGTCCGGGCTGTTACATTCACAAAGATAAGAACGGTACCATCATCTATGTGGGGAAGGCTAAGAATCTTCGCAATCGCGTGCGGTCCTATTTCAGAGGAAGCCACGATACCAAGACAGAAGCGCTGGTATCTGAGATTGTGGATTTTGAGTTTATCGTCACTGAGTCCAATATTGAGGCCTTGCTTCTTGAGATCAACCTCATCAAGGAGAACAAGCCCAAGTACAATATCATGCTCAAGGACGATAAGTCCTATCCCTTCATCAAGATTACCAATGAGCGTTATCCCCGTCTTATCATCACGCGCCAGGTCAAAAAAGATGGCGGTCTCTATTTCGGTCCCTATCCAGACGTAGGAGCGGCTAATGAGATCAAAAGGCTTTTGGATCGGATTTTCCCTTTCCGCAAGTGCACCAATCCGCCTTCCAAGGTCTGCTTTTACTACCATTTAGGACAGTGTATGGCTCACACAGTCTGCCACAAGGACGAGGCCTATTTCAAGGGCATGGCCCAGGAGGTTTCTGACTTCCTCAAGGGGCAGGATGACAAGATTATCGATGAGCTCAAGCTCAAGATGAATACCGCTGCGCAAAACATGGAATTTGAGCGGGCAGCCGAGTACCGCGATCTGATCCAGGCCATCGGGACCCTGCGGACCAAACAGCGGGTCATGGCTAAGGATTTGCAGAACCGGGATGTCTTTGGCTACTACGTGGACAAAGGCTGGATGTGTGTGCAGGTCTTCTTTGTCCGTCAGGGTAAGCTGATCGAGCGCGACGTCAACCTTTTTCCTTACTACAATGATCCGGACGAGGATTTTTTGACCTATGTGGGGCAGTTTTACCAGGAGAAATCCCACCTGATCCCCAATGAAATCCTGATCACTCAGGATATCGATGAGGAAGCGGTCAAGGCCCTAGTGGATACCAAGGTCCTCAAGCCCCAGCGTGGGGAGAAGAAGCAGTTGGTCAATCTGGCTATTAAAAATGCGCGTGTCAGTCTGGAGCAGAAGTTCAATCTCCTTGAAAAATCCATGGAGAAGACCCAAGGTGCTATTGAAAACCTTGGAAAACTCCTGCAAATCCCAACTCCTGTGCGTATTGAGTCCTTTGACAACTCCAACATCATGGGGACCAGTCCGGTTTCAGCCATGGTGGTCTTTGTCAATGGGAAGCCAAGCAAAAAAGACTATCGCAAGTACAAGATCAAGACCGTCGTGGGGCCAGATGACTATGCCAGCATGCGGGAAGTCGTTCGCAGACGCTACAGCCGGGTCATGCGGGATGGCCTGACGCCACCAGATCTGATCGTTATCGATGGGGGTCAGGGCCAGGTCAATATCGCTAAACAGGTGATCCAAGAGGAGTTGGGGTTAGATATTCCCATTGCAGGTCTGCAAAAGAATGACAAGCACCAGACCCATGAATTGCTCTTCGGTGATCCCCTTCAAGTCATCGAACTCTCTCGGACTTCACAGGAATTTTTCCTCCTGCAACGGATCCAAGATGAAGTCCACCGTTTCGCCATCACCTTCCACCGCCAGCTACGGTCCAAGAATTCCTTCTCCTCTCAGCTGGATGGCATCGAAGGTTTGGGACCAAAACGCAAGCAGTTGCTGATGAAGCACTTCAAGTCACTGACCAAGATCAAGGAAGCTACTGTGGATGAGATCGTCACGGTCGGTATCCCACGAGCAGTCGCGGAGGCAGTGCAAGAAAAAATGAATGGAGAATAAGATTTCGAGGTTAAAGAAAATATAGATCAACAAGGGTAAGTAATGAAAATACTTATCCTTTTTAGGTTAAAATCAACAGATAATTGCGATATGTTTATATAGGTAAAAAATAAGGGTTGATCGTATAAATGATGCTTCAAATATGGTAAACTAATACAATATACAAGAAAGGCAGGAGATATTATGGCAAGTGACGCATCCTTAAAAAGTCAGTACGATAGTTTGAAAGTGAAACGAGATAAATATAAAAGAGTGCGTGATGGTATAAAAAATTGTAATCTTGACCATAAACGCTCGACCTCAGAAATGGACGAGTATATCGAGTATACAAAAGGGATTATAGATAAGATTGATGGTCACGCTGGTTATGCTTATTTGGATACTGCTTCCAGTAAGTTGAAAACAAATCGTGATAAATTGCAAGATTACGTTGATTTTGTAAATGATTCGAATGCTTCTTTTGTAGACCTATACAATGAGTTGGTTGCTCAAATTGCCTCCCTTAATTCTCAGATGGAATCTGTGAAAGCAGAGTATAACAAAGGCAAAAAAGGTTGGGAAAGACTAGGCATAGAAGAAGATTGGTCGGAACTGGCGAGAGGATGGTTTTAGCATATGAATACAAATATTAATGATATCGAGTCACGTTTTACTCATGATACCGTTCATTATGAGGATAGTGAGTTAAGGGCATTGATTGAGCAACTGAAAAGTGTTCATAATCTAATCAATTCCACCATCCCATCACAAGTGAGTGCTTTAGGCCAAAAGGAATCACTTTGGTCTGGTGAAACCAAGGAGAAATATCTTGGCCTTAAAGATTTTATCCAACAATATCAAGCAGATTTTGCGGATGCAGTTGGTAAGTTACACGAAGCAGCAGATGGTTTAGAAACACTCTTTTATCACATAAAAGACGCAAAGAGAATCAAGGAAATAGATAGCGTATGATTTTTTCAATTGAAGCATTATATGCATTGCATATGATTACAAATGACGGTTATAGTGAAGATCTCTTTCTCCTTCCTCTTCCTGAAGTTGAAGGGAAAGAGAAATTAGAACAGTTAAAAGAGGTCCTAGAGAAAGGTTTTGAAGATCTGCGCTCTATGGATCTGATTGATGAGAACGATGAGCCAACTGAAGCCTGTATGGCTAGAGGAATCTATCTGGATCAGTACCAGAAGGCTTTTTCCCACTGTGAAGTGGATCAGCAATTTTATTGTGCACAGTTGGTCGATT
This sequence comes from uncultured Streptococcus sp., assembly GCA_902373455.1. Taxonomy (GTDB): domain Bacteria; phylum Bacillota; class Bacilli; order Lactobacillales; family Streptococcaceae; genus Streptococcus. The sequence continues at coordinate 860 of CABKMC010000026.1, read as the reverse complement.
CAAATCGTTGGTACCATATCGTAATTGAAAGGGTTGGGGAAAATGCATACACCCTTAATCGGATTCATAGTTTTCAGTTCCTTGGGATGACGATACAACTCCATGATTTTTTGAGTGCTCAAAATCCCCAAAGAGAAGGAAATCCCAATGCTTCTTCTTGGGAACCGTATTCAGATGAGCGATTACTGATTTATTACGGTCAAAGACCTGCATTAACTGTGATGACTTATTCTTATAAGAAATGCTCGACAGCTTATCTTTATTTGGATGCTCCTTCAGGTCTCTATCAGTACGATATGTTGGAACAACGGATTCGGTCTGTCAGTACAGAAGTAATGGAAAAAGAAGTGATCAAGCAATTGAAAGTGAGGATTGAACCATGCCAAAGATTAGTATTTCCTTGACAGAACAAGAAGAACTTTTATTAGCCGCGCGTGAATTGGTCATGAGCACAATGGATCTGACAACTCAGTTACAAGAGTTGGTAGAAAAAGTGCCCGCAGTTTGTAAGGAAGGATCACTTCAATCACGTTTAGGTGAATTGCAATTAAGTCATTTTACAGCTAAGGCCCAAACATTTCAATCCTTAACAGAGTTGATGTACAATCATATCCAAACAACCTATCGAGCTATGATTGACACAGACAAACTCTTAGCAGCAGACATTGTCAATGCAGCTTTAGTAGATCCAACTATTGATCCAGAAACAAAACAAGCACTGGAACAGGATCCCCAACAGGCTTTTGAACTTACTAAAGAAAATATCAAAGAAAGCCAAACTAAGCCAGATTATACGGGCCCTAAATCAGAAGACGCTATCCTCTACAGTGGACGGACCAATAAAGGAGGTGCTTGATGAC
>CABKMC010000025.1 GCA_902373455.1 uncultured Streptococcus sp. | reverse complement strand
GAAGAAGCTGTAGCTCTTGCAAAAGAAACTAACTTTGCAAAATTTGACGCAACTGTAGAAGTTGCTTACAACTTGAACATCGACGTGAAAAAAGCTGACCAACAAATCCGTGGTGCAATGGTATTGCCAAACGGAACTGGTAAAACAGCTCGCGTACTTGTATTTGCACGTGGTGCAAAAGCTGAAGAAGCAAAAGCTGCTGGTGCAGACTTCGTAGGTGAAGATGACCTTGTTGCGAAAATCAACGATGGTTGGTTGGACTTCGACGTTGTTATCGCTACACCTGACATGATGGCTCTTGTTGGACGTCTTGGACGTGTCCTTGGACCACGTAACTTGATGCCAAACCCTAAAACTGGTACAGTAACAATGGATGTTGCGAAAGCAGTTGAAGAGTCTAAAGGTGGTAAAATCACTTACCGTGCTGATAAAGCAGGTATCGTTCAAGCGATCATCGGTAAAGTTTCATTCGATGATACTAAATTGGTTGAAAACTTTAAAGCTTTCAACGACACAATCCAAAAAGCAAAACCAGCTACAGCTAAAGGTACTTACGTAACTAGCTTGACTTTGACTACAACTCAAGGTCCTGGTATCAAAGTGGATGTTAACTCACTTTAATAAAAATGAAAAGCTGCCTTTGGGTAGCTTTTTTTGTACGCCATTTTTATTTGCTACAGTTGGTAAAACTAATCGGAGGGAAAAACGAAATTTTTAATAGATATGACTATATAAAAAACGTAATTTATGGTAAAATAATACAGATCAAAAAAGGAGAGAGAAAATGGTAGAACCTAAGTATAAACGTATCTTAATCAAGCTATCTGGTGAAGCCCTTGCTGGCGAACGTGGCGTCGGAATCGATATCAAAACTGTCCAAAAAATGGCTCAAGAAATCAAGGAAGTTCACGAACTTGGAATTGAAATTGCCTTGGTTATCGGTGGTGGAAACCTTTGGCGTGGAGAACCTGCTGCTGAAGCAGGGATGGATCGTGTCCAAGCAGACTACACAGGCATGCTCGGTACTGTCATGAACGCCCTTGTGATGGCTGATACGCTTCAACAAGTTGGCGTGGATACCCGTGTTCAAACAGCGATTGCCATGCAACAAGTTGCAGAACCTTATATCCGTGGTCGTGCCCTTCGTCACCTTGAAAAAGATCGGATCGTGATCTTTGGTGCAGGGATCGGTTCTCCATACTTCTCAACAGATACGACTGCAGCCCTTCGTGCAGCTGAGATTGAAGCAGATGCCATCCTCATGGCCAAAAATGGGGTGGATGGTGTTTACAATGCTGATCCGAAAAAAGATGCTTCAGCTGTCAAATTTGAGGAATTGACCCACCGTGATGTGATCAACAAAGGTCTTCGCATCATGGACTCAACAGCCTCCACTCTCTCCATGGACAACGACATTGACTTGGTTGTCTTCAATATGAATGAACCAGGCAACATCAAACGAGTTGTCTTTGGTGAAAATATCGGTACAACCGTATCGAATAACGTAGAAAAATAATAGAAAATAGAGGAAGATTATGGCAAACCCAATCGTAGAAAAAGCAAAAGAAAGAATGACCCAGTCTCACCAAAGTTTGGGACGTGAATTTGGTAGCATCCGTGCTGGACGTGCAAACGCAAGTCTTTTGGATCGTATTTTCGTAGAATACTACGGAGTAGAGACTCCTTTGAACCAATTGGCATCTATCACGATTCCAGAAGCGCGCGTCTTGCTGATCACACCATTTGATAAATCATCTTTGAAAGACATTGAGCACAGCATCAATGCATCTGACCTTGGTATCACTCCAGCTAACGATGGATCTGTTATCCGCTTGGTCATCCCAGCATTGACAGAAGAAACTCGTCGTGACTTGGCAAAAGAAGTGAAAAAAGTAGGTGAAAATGCTAAAGTAGCGATCCGTAACATCCGTCGTGATGCTATGGATGAAGCGAAGAAACAAGAAAAAGCAAAAGAAATCACAGAAGATGAATTGAAAGGTCTTGAAAAAGAGATCCAAAAAGTTACGGATGACGCTGTTAAGCATGTAGATGAAATGACAGCGCACAAAGAAAAAGAATTGATGGAAGTTTAATCCATCCCAACCATTACAGGAAAGAAAGACTCAGTTGGCACTGCTGGCTGGGTTTTATTTCCATTATTCTTGTGAAGAAGCAAGAGGAAAGAAGGAAACATGAATACGAATCTAGCAAGCTACATCATGGGAATGGTCATCGATGAAAATGATCACTTCTATTTTGTTCAAAAAGATGGCCAGACCTACGCGCTTGATAAAGCAGAAGGCCCACACCAAGTCGGAGAAAGTGTCAAGGGCTTTGCCTATACAGATATGAAGCAAAAACTACGACTCACGACACTTGAAGTCACTGCAACTCAAGAAAGCTTTGGCTGGGGAACGGTCACGGAAGTGCGCAAGGATTTGGGAGTCTTCGTGGATACAGGGCTTCCAGATAAGCAGATTGTTGTCTCACTAGATATCCTACCGGAGATCAAAGATCTATGGCCTAAAAAGGGCGATCGTCTCTATATTCGCTTAGAAGTTGATAAGAAAGATCGGATTTGGGGGATCTTAGCCTACCAGGAAGATTTCCAGCGTTTGGCTCGTCCAGCCTACAACAATATGCAAAACCAAAACTGGCCAGCCATTGTCTACCGCTTGAAATTGTCTGGAACCTTTGTTTACCTTCCAGAGAACAATATGCTGGGCTTTATCCACCCAAGTGAGCGCTATGCAGAACCTCGTTTGGGAGAGGTCGTAAATGCTCGCGTCATCGGTTTTCGTGAGGTGGACCGGACCTTGAACCTATCTTTGAAGCCACGCTCCTTTGAGATGTTGGAAAACGATGCCCAAATGATTTTGACCTATTTGGAAACCAATGGTGGCTTTATGACCTTGAATGATAAGTCCTCTCCAGAAGAAATCAAAGCAACTTTTGGGATTTCAAAAGGCCAGTTCAAAAAGGCTTTGGGTGGTTTGATGAAGGCCAAAAAAATCAAGCAAGACCAGTTTGGAACAGAGTTGATTTAAGAGGAGGCTTATGCGAAAATCGTTTTATACTTGGCTGATGACGGAGCGCAATCCTAAAAGCAATGCTCCTAAGGCCATTTTGGCGGATCTTGCATTTCATGAGTCCGCTTTTCCCAAGCATACAGATGACTTCGACGAGGTCAGTCGCTATCTAGAAGAGCATGCCAGCTTTTCCTTTAATCTTGGCGATTTTGATGCGATTTGGGAAGAATACCAAGCCCACTAGAAAAGGACAGGTCGAGGATGGTTTTTTCTCGGCCTCTTTGTTATAATAATAGAAAAACACAGGTAGAGAGGTTCTTTATTTGCAAGAACATTCAGTTGAAATTACATTAACGCATCCAGACGATCTCTTTCATTTGTTTGGATCTAACGAACGCCATCTCCGTTTGATGGAGCAAGAATTTGGGGTGACTATTCATGCCCGGACAGAAATCGTCCAAATCATTGGGGAAGAAGAAAGCTGCGAGCAGGTTCGTCAAGTCATTCAGGCTCTTTTGGTCCTCGTCAACCGTGGTATGACCATCGGAACGCCAGATGTGGTGACCGCCATTACCATGGTGAGAAATGGGGAATTGGATAAGTTCATCGCTCTCTATGAAGAAGAGATTATCAAGGATAGTTACGGCAAGCCCATTCGGGTTAAAACACTTGGTCAAAAGATCTATGTCGATAGTGTCAAGAACCATGATGTCACTTTTGGGATTGGACCAGCGGGGACTGGGAAAACCTTCCTAGCAGTGACTTTGGCCGTGACCGCCCTCAAGCGTGGTCAGGTCAAGCGGATCATTTTGACGCGTCCTGCTGTAGAAGCTGGAGAGAGCCTTGGTTTCCTACCAGGGGATCTTAAAGAAAAAGTGGACCCTTATCTACGACCGGTCTATGATGCTCTTTACCAGATTTTAGGGAAAGACCAAACAACTCGGATGATGGAGCGGGAGATTATCGAGATTGCGCCTTTGGCTTATATGAGGGGGCGGACCTTGGACGATGCCTTTGTCATCCTCGATGAAGCGCAAAATACCACCATCATGCAGATGAAGATGTTTTTGACCCGTCTTGGTTTTAATTCCAAAATGATTGTCAATGGAGATACCAGCCAGATTGACCTTCCGCGAAATGTCAAATCCGGCTTGATTGATGCTCAGGAGAAATTGAAGAACATTTCTCAAATTGACTTTGTGCATTTCTCTGCTAAGGATGTCGTTCGTCATCCAGTAGTAGCAGAGATTATCCGGGCCTACGAGCCCATTCCGAATCCAGTCCTCAAAGAAGAACCAGATGTGGAAGAAGAATAAAAGAAAAGGCAAAGATCATCGGATCTTTGCCTTTTGAATGTTAGATATTAAACCAATTCATCAATTGGTGTGAAGTCACGCTCTAAACCGGTAGCAACGGGTTGGCTAGTGATGTGACCTTGGTAAGTGGTGACCCCTTGGCGCAGGCCTTCGTCGAGGGAAATTGCCTTGTGGAAGCCATTGTCAGCTAGGGATTCGACATAAGGAAGTGTAACATTGGTAAGGGCGATAGTAGAGGTACGAGCGACAGCCCCTGGGATATTGGCAACGGCATAGTGGAGTACGCCATGTTTTTCGTAAACTGGCTCCGTATGCGTTGTGACACGGTCTGCTGTTTCGATAACACCACCTTGATCAACGGCCACATCGACGATGACTGAACCGGGACGCATTTGTTTAACCATATCGTCTGTTACTAATTTAGGAGCTTTAGCACCAGGAATCAAGACAGCACCGATGACAACATCGGCATCACGGACGCTGGCTTCAATGTTAAATGGGTTGGACATAAGGGTTTGGATTTGGTGACCAAAGACATCTTCCAGAACTGCCAAACGCTTAGCGCTGATATCTAAGATAGTCACTTGGGCACCGAGTCCAAGGGCGATCCGAGCTGCATGGGTTCCAACGACCCCGCCTCCTATGATGGTGACTTTCCCTTTGGGAACACCTGGCACTCCACCTAGGAGGACACCAGACCCACCTTCTTGTTTGGTCAGGAAGTGAGCACCGATTTGCACGGCCATCCGTCCAGCAACCTCACTCATTGGCACCAAGAGAGGCAATTGTCCATCTAAGTCACGCACCGTTTCGTAGGCCACCCCAGTTGTCTTGGCTGCGACCATAGCGTCTGCTAATTCAGGTGCGGCGGCCATATGCAAGTAAGTGAAGAGCAAGAGGTCTTCGCGAAGGAAGCCATATTCTTCAGCGAGGGGTTCTTTGACTTTGACCACCATCTCAGCTGCCCAAGCTTCTGCAGCAGTTGCAACGATGGTTGCCCCTTGCTTCGTGTAATCTTCATCCGCAAAGCCAGAACCAAGTCCAGCATTTGTTTCTACCAAAACGTGATGACCTTTCTTCACCAAGCTTTGTACACCTGCAGGTGTCAAACCGACCCGATTTTCGTTGTTTTTAATTTCTTTAGGAATTCCAATGAGCATTTTTGCCTCCTTGCTCAGATTTAGGTGTAAAAAGGCCATTGGTGTGAGATGGCTCTCTTGACTCAATGACCTTTTCACTCCTTATCTGATTGTTTTGATTGATTTTATTGTATAGAAAAGTGGGTTAAAAAGCAAGAAAAATTTGAGCTTGCCTTCCTTTAGGTTATTTGCTAAACTAATCCCTAAAGAAGGAGTGTCAAATGGAAAATTTATATGTGAAGTTAGCGGCTTATCGAGAAATAGAGACTGAGCGCTTGCACTTGCGTCCGGTCACTCTTGAAGATGCACCGGCTATGTTTGAGTATGCTTCTGATGAAACAGTTACGCGCTACACTTTTCCAACCAATCAAAGTCTAGAAGAGACGCGTAATAATATTGCCCTCTTTTACCTAGCGAGCCCACTTGGAAGATGGGGGATCGAGCTCAAAGAAAATGGAAAATTTATCGGGACGATTGATTTACTGGATTTGGATCTTTGTCTGAAGAAGGGGAGTATCGGCTATGTTCTGAATAAAGACTATTGGAACCAAGGTCTTGCGACAGAGGCTACCAAGGCAGTCATTGCTCTGGCTTTTGAACAGTTAGGGATGAACAAGCTCATTGCCGTTCATGATAAGGACAACCCAGCTTCTGGACGGGTGATGGCAAAATCAGGAATGAAATATTCTCACGAGGAGCCCTACGCGATGCTAGACTTGCATGAAAAAGGGAGAATGGTGACGAGAGTTCATTATATCCTCACTAAGGAAGAATATTTGGCAGAAAAATGAGTCAGGATATTGACAAAAGACCTATCTCCATGATATAGTAGATAGGTACTGCTGGTTTAGCTCAGTCGGTAGAGCGCATCCATGGTAAGGATGAGGTCGCCGGTTCAATCCCGGCAACTAGCATAGCAGAAGAGAGAAGCTTAGAGAAGATCTAGGCTTCTTTTTTTGCGACTCCATCTTAAAAATTTTGCTTTTTTCAACAATTTTCAAAAAAACGTTGACAAGCAAGGAAATACGTGGTAAAGTTAGAACAACAAAGAGAAAGGAGAAAACCATCATGAACAAAGTAGATGTTTTGATGACACAATTGAATACACAGCTTCTCCAATCTCAGTTGAGTTCGATGTAAACTATAAATGGAACCCAAGATGGAGGAGTCTGTCTTGGGTTTTTTGTATGCATTTTTACCTGCCTTAACTGAATTGGTGATAGGTATCAGAAGGCCCAAGTGTGGACTGAGACTGCTCTCAGCTCCTTGCTTGGGTTTTTCTGTGCCATTTTGAAAAGGAGAATATATGATCAGAGCTATTTGGGAGTATATCAGGGAGCGCAAGTGGCGATATGTGAAGATCGCTATGGTCCTGATTCTTTATGATTACACCTTATTGATCCCGACGCAAGTCATCCAGCGCTTAGTGGATCATTTGAGTCAGCGGACGCTGACGCAATCGAACTTTGTATGGGATATGGTCCTCTTGGTAGGATCAGCCATCCTCAATTATCTAACGGCTTTTTATTGGCAGTTGCGACTCTTTCAGTCGTCAGTCCATTTCAAGGCAACCCTTCAGGGACAAGCGTTTCGTAAGCTAGTAGCCATGCGGCGTCCCTTTTTTGAGAAATTCCGTTCAGGGGACCTCTTGACGCGCTTCACGACAGATGTGGATGGGATGGCCGATATGGCTGGTTACGGGATGATGGTGCTCCTGTTTGGCGGTGGCTTGTTTGCCTTTATTATTCCGACCATGTTTTTCATTTCTTGGCAATTAACCTTGATTTCCTTTATTCCTATGATCTTCCTCGTCGTCTCTACCTATTTTTTAAGTAAAAAGCAGGAGGAGTATGTTGAGCAAAACCGGGAAGCAGTCGCTCAGTTGAATGATGAAGTCTTGGAGTCCATCGAGGGGATTCGGGTCATGAGGGCCTATAGTAAACGGGACCAGCAGGTCAAACAGTTTCAGAAGAAAACAGCCAGTCTATCCAAAACAGGGGACAAAATTGCTTCTATCCAATATTCTTTTGGCCCCTTAGCCCTGTTGTTTATTGGTTTTTCGACGGTCTTACTCTTAGTATTTGGAGGCCGGTCCTTAGCAAGCGGGCAATTGAGCCTTGGCAAGTTATTGGCTTTGCAGTTGTATTTGGTCTTTTTAATTGAACCTATGTGGATGATGGCGGACCTGATCTTGGTCTATCAGACAGGGCAAATGTCCTATAAAAAATTAAAAGAAGTGATTGATGAAACGGATGATCTCGAACCAGATGGTCCTAACTATTTAGAGCAGATTGATTCGGTGCAGTTTAAGGATTATTCTTTCAGCTATCCTGGTGCTGAGCGAAAGAGTCTATCAGGCATTGATTGGACCATTCAGAAAGGACAGACAGTTGGAATTGTTGGTCGTACCGGAGCAGGAAAGACTAGTCTGGTTCGACAATTCTTGCGGCAGTACCCAGTTGGTGAGGGAGAATTCTTGGTCAACCAGCAACCGATTGTGGACTACAACCGACACTCCATTGAAGCTAAAATCGGCTATGTTTCCCAAGAACATATTTTATTCTCAAAATCCATTCGTGACAATATTGCTCTGGGTAAAAATGGTGCTAGTGAAGAGGATTTGGTGGAAGCTGTAGCCCAAGCTGCTTTTGCAGATGATCTTGAGCGGATGTCTCAGGGAATGGACACCATGATTGGTGAGAAAGGGGTCTCTGTATCAGGTGGTCAAAAACAGCGGATCTCGTTGGCGCGTGCCTTCTTAAGGGATGCAGAGCTCTTGCTGTTAGATGATTCCCTTTCAGCAGTAGATGCGAAGACCGAACAGGCCATTATTGACACTATTCAAACAGAGCGAAAAGGCAAGACGACCCTCATTGTTTCCCATCGCTTGTCTGCTGTCCATCAGGCGGATTGGATCATCGTCTTGGATCAAGGACAGATTGTCGAAGAAGGCAGAGCTAGTGATTTACTGGCTCAAGAGGGCTGGTATTATGAACAATACCAACGGCAACAAAAACAGGAAGGAGAATAAGATGAAAGTATTGAAACGATTATTATCTCGGATCACTCTTTATCCGACGATTTTTCTTTCCGGCTTTATTTGTCTCTTACTAGCCACCATTTTTTCTGAATTGTCTCCTTTTCTTCTCCAAAAGATGATTGATGGGCCTTTGACTGCACTGACCCACGGTGGAGGACAAGGGGACTTGCTTCAGATGGGAGCATTTTATCTCTTGGTCTTGAGCCTAGGACAGCTGATTAGCTACCTAGGAAATCGGATCTTGCTACACGGAAGCAATCAAGTAACGGCTAGTCTGAGAGACCAAGCCTTTCAAGTCATGCAAGGTCTGCCTATTTCTTATTTTGATGACAAGCCGGCCGGAAAGATCGCAACAAGAATTGTCAATGATACGGAGACCTTACGGACCCAGTTTTATAACTCTTGTATGATACTAGTCATCTATTTGGTGCGATTTCTCTTTATCCTAGGGATTCTCTTTTACCTGAGTCCTATGATGGGGCTACTCTTGTGTCTGGTTTTTCCAATTTTCTATGGAATCCAGTATCTCTACAAGGTCATGACGGACCAGCCTATGAAGGATTTCTTTGATGCGAGAAGCGAGGTCAATACCCAAGTCAATGAACTCTTGCATGGTGCCAGTATGATTCAGCTCTATCATCAAGAGCCTGATGTGGTAGAGGAGTTTGAAGCCACTACCCAGAAGATGTTAGGCGCCAATGATCGGATCCTCTTAGCTGATTCCATTGCTTCTTGGACCTTGACAGAATTGCTCAAGTTTTTAGTGATTGCAGGTATATTGACCATCGCTGGGATTTCTTTTCTACAGGGCAATATCGGTGTGACAGCTGGTTTCTTATTTATCAATATTAACTATGTCATCAATCTGTTTGATCTCATGGCCAATCTCAGTCGTCAATTTCCGAATATTCGGCGATCACTAGAGACGGGGAGTCGCGTCCTTGCCTTCTTGGATCAACCCTTAGAGGCCGATGGTGTATCGGAACTGAAGATAGAAAAGGCTCAAGTCGTGTTTGATGATGTTCAATTTGCTTATGAAGAAGGCAAGCCAGTTTTACAGGATATTGCCTTTCAGGCGAGTCCCGGGGAAACCATCGCTCTTGTGGGCCATACTGGATCGGGTAAGTCTTCTATTATGAATCTGCTCTATCGTTTCTATGATCCTCAAGAAGGAGCGATTTTGATCGATGGGCAAGATATTCGCCAAGTCTCTCGTGAGAGCCTGCGAAGCCACATGGGCATTGTTCTGCAAGATCCGTATCTATTTACAGGCACCATTGCCAGTAATGTGGCCATGAGTCAGGATCATATTGACCGGGATGCGGTTAAAGAGGCGCTGAAAAAGGTCGGGGCTTGGCCCTTTGTAGAGCGCCTTGAAAAGGGAATCGACCATCCAGTCGTAGAAAAAGGATCTGCCTTTTCAAGTGGCGAGCGCCAGTTGATTTCCTTTGCGCGGACGCTCTATATGAATCCGCAAATACTGATTTTGGATGAGGCAACCTCTCATATCGATACGGAAACAGAAGAAGTCATCCAACAAGCTATGGCGGTCCTGCAAAAGGGCCGGACCACCTTTATCATTGCCCATCGCTTGTCCACTATCCAAGATGCGGATCAGATCTTAGTCTTATCTGAAGGACGCATTGTAGAGCGTGGTAGACATGAGGAACTGGTTGCACAAGGCGGGATCTATGCCCAGATGAATGCCATCCAGCAAACAGTGGTGTAAGATGATCATGCAAAGAAAAAGTTTGAAAACCAGCCTGTATCTAGTATATAGGCTGGTTTTTGTGATATAATAAAGTGATAATAGTGAGGTGATCCAGATGTATATTGAAATGGTAGATGAGACGGGCCAAGTCTCTGACGAAATCTTAAAACAAACGCAAGAAATTTTAGAATTTGCTGCTCAAAAAATTGGGAAAGAAGACAAGGAAATGGCTGTGACTTTTGTGACCAATGAACGCAGTCATGAACTAAATCTTGAATACCGTGATACGGATCGTCCGACAGATGTCATCAGTTTAGAATACAAGCCAGAGATGGAGATTTCTTTTGACGAGGAAGACCTTGCAGAAAATCCAGAATTGGCAGAGATGATGGCGGAATTCGATACCTATATTGGTGAGCTCTTTATTTCAATTGACAAGGCGCGGGAGCAAGCGGAAGAATATGGCCATAGCTTTGAGCGCGAAATGGGATTTTTGGCAGTACATGGTTTTCTTCACATCAATGGCTATGATCACTATACGCCAGAAGAAGAAAAGGAAATGTTTGGCTTACAGGAAGAGATTTTGACAGCCTATGGACTCACAAGACAATAAGCGAAAATGGAAAAATCGAGACTTCACTTCAAGCCTGGAGTTTGCGATAACAGGAATTTTCACATC
>CABKMC010000024.1 GCA_902373455.1 uncultured Streptococcus sp. | reverse complement strand
AAGTTCCATGACTTAGTTTTGAACCTAAGGTTTCAAAACTCCCGAGTGCTTGAAATTATCATGTTTCAAGCACTTTTCTCACGGCGGAAAGTTTTCGTATATCATGAATCATTTTAAAAATTAGTTCCTATACGTTTAGAGAGTGGGACAGAAATCCTAGCCTCTTAATTGTTTTTGGATTATCAAGCAAGACGCAGTGGTTGAGTGGGCTCTACTACGCTGATTTCATCAGCTTTTACAGCCCTACTCAACTGTGCGGAGGTGGGACGACGAAATCGAATTCTAACGAATTACCGATTTCTGTTCCACTCTCTTTCATTTTCTCTGTTGCTGAGCTTGCCATAATTTTCCATAGAGGAGATAGTCGACTTCTCTGAGCTCTTTCAGGTTCTGACAACCGAGCGCACAAAGGAGTAATTTAAGGTCTTCTTTCCATCCTTGGACAATAGCAATCACTTCTTCGATGCTCTTTGTCTCTACCATCTCAAGAAAAACGCGGGAAAGTCCTACGCCACGCGCTCCAAGGACCAAGGCCTTGACCATATCAAGGGGATGACGGATGCCACCACTCGCGAGGATCTCAACCTGATCTATCTGATCTTGTAACTGTAAGAGACACTGAGCAGTTGATTGTCCCCAATCATCCAGATAAGCGCGATTGCCACCACGACGATTCTCAATATAGGCAAAACTAGTGCCACCACGGCCAGAAATGTCAACTGTTTTAATCCCAGCCTCTAGTGCCAGCTGAACTGTTTTAGGATCCATACCAAAGCCGACTTCTTTCAGGACTACCGGTACAGGAAAGCTCTGCCCATAGCTCTTGAGATGGTCTTTCCAAGTATGGAAAATCCTCTCCCCTTCAGGCATGAGCAACTCTTGCATCAGATTCACATGGACTTGAAGAAAGAGGGGTTGTAGCTCTTCCACTGTTCGCAAGCCCAAATCTGGCTCTTTATCGATGCCAATATTGGTCGCTAACAGAAGATGAGGGTGATCTGTTTTGACAGCGTACGATTGATCGCTCGGATCCTTCAGCCCTGCACTGTAAGAGCCAGTCACAAAGAGAATCCCACAGGCTTGGGCTACTGCTGCCAACTTTTGATTGGTCTCTTTGGCCCGTTCACTCCCGCCGGTCATGGCATTGATATAAAAAGGGACTTCCCAATCACGGCCTGCGAAATGGGTCGTTAGATCAATCTCCGCTAGATCTACAAGTGGGAGGGAACGGTGAATTAGCTCGATCTCATCAAAGCTATTATAGGAGGAGCTTTGCTCTAAGGCATAGTGAATATGCTGGTCTTTTCGATTTTCGCTCACGAATCTCCCATCCTTTCTTGGTAAATGACTTCAATATTCTTTTCCTTCCAGCGGTCTATCAAGGTCTGAGTCTCAACCGGGTCAAAACTAAGGGCGATTCCACAGTCGCCGCCTCCAGCACCACTGGATTTGGCACAGGCAGAAAGGCCCTCTGTCGCTTCTTGCAGCTTTTTTAGAGCTGGGGTATAGATCAGATGGTTTAAGGATTTTAGGTTCTGATCTGCACGTTGGATACTGGCCTCGATCTCCCTTTGTTTTCCTTCACGGAGGCCTTTTTCAAGATTCTTCACTGCAGTTTGACTCTCCTTGAGAAAGGCTTCATTGATCGCCCCCTTGACCTTGCGGATCAAATCACTTGAAATCGCTGGTTCCTTGGTCCAACCAACCAGAAAATCATAAGAGATGGCTGGCTGAATCACTCGGATCTGGTAGTTCCAATCCAGGTCTAAAACTTGTGAGAGGGGCTGGAAAGTCAAGACTTCAGGCAACCAAGCCCGATCAAAGGATTGGTAATAAATCAAGTCCTCGTAGGCAATACAAGCCAAATCACCCATGGAACCATTGTCCCCTCTTTGCACTAAGACGACTGCTGCTAGTCGAAAAAGCAGATCGGGGCTTAGGTCTATTTCATACAGAGCGGCCATGGCCTTGATCACGAGCAAAACCACACTTCCGCTGGAACCAATCCCATACTTCTTCCCCTCTTCACCCAGTGTCCCCCTAAGGTGAAGATCAAAGGGTTTCGGGGCTATTCCCTGATCTTTCAACCATTCTTCCATGAGCTGGATAGTCTCTTGAATCAAGGCGTAGTCCTTATTTGGGGTCAAATCCACCTTGTAACCAAAGAGATCTGAGACCAACTGGTAAGTGTTAGCTTCTTGAATGGTAGCTGACAGATAAATGGGAATAAACTGAATCACGGCTCCACACCCAGGCGTTAGCACCGCGTATTCTCCGGCTAGATAGAGCTTGCCTCCGGTCTGTACCTGATACTTAGTCTTCATCTTGAGGGTCCTTTGTCTTAGATACGATGGTCCGATAGCGGGCGTCAAATAAAGTCACCAGCTGATCCAAGTCTTCTTCTAGACAGAGGACTTTAACATTTGGCCCTGCATCCATGGTAAAGTAACAAGCATGGCCTGCAGCGCGAAGATCACGGACAAAGTCCATAGCTTTATGGCTTTCTTCTGTCAAGTAGCTAAAGGCTGGAGTGGCCGTTCTAGTCGTCGCATGCATAGCAAGGGCATTGCGCTCTGTCAAGTGGCCAACCCGTTCAAAATCATTGGTAGCTAGATAGCCCAGCATGTCCTTGTAATCTTGACGAGACTCCTCCACCCATGCTTTGAAATTGGTCGAGGTTTCCATGCAGCGTTTCATCCCTTCGCGGCTAGAAATGGGCTTTTGCTTATCATTGAGAACCAGCATAATCATAGCCAGTTTCAGGTCTGTTTTGACCTTATAAATCTCTCCACTTTCTTTGTCCCAGGCTGCTAAGGGACCAAAGAAGGACCGTGAAGAGGAGCCCGAAGCAAACTTGGCTTTTTGGGCTAATTCTTCTTGGTTCAACCCCAAATCATAATAGCGATCGCAAGCTTTGATGAGAGCAGAGAGGCCGCTTGAGCTAGAGGACAGGCCGGCTGCGGTTGGCATGTTGTTGCTGGTATCCACCCGGACAAAACCGGTTTCTTCTGCTGGTTTCAAACCATCAATGACAGCCCCAATTTTGGCCTGCTCAGCTGGATGTTGGAATTCCCCATCGATGTAAAATTCATGCGCTGTCGCATCTGCTGGCAAGGGAGAGATATTGGTCTCTGTATACATATTCTCTAAGGTCAACGAAATCGAACTGGTCGAAGGAACCATCTGTTTGGCATCTTCTTTTCCCCAGTATTTGATAATCGCGATATTGGCATAGGACTTAGCCTTTACAGGTTTTCGATCCATGTATGGTGCGCTCCTTCTTTTTCTAATGCATGGGCAATGGTTTCTGCTTCACGAGAATCCTTGACGAGGGCAATCACACAGCCTCCAAGACCGCCCCCACTCATTTTAGCCCCTAAGGCCCCATTTTCAAGGGCAACAGCGACCAGGTGATCTGCTTCTTTACAGCTGACACCGACGGCTCTCAAGTGGTCATGACAAGCCGTAAGAGCCTGCCCAAGGCCAATGAGATCATTCATTTTCAGAGCCTCTTCCACCTGCTGGGTCAACTGACCAATCTCATGGAAATGGGGCAAAACTTCCTGCCCTTTGACTTCAACCTTTTGAATCGCCTCACGGGTATTGCCGTGAATTCCTGTATCCGCAATCACCAAGCTCGCTTTTATACCCAGCTCCAGCGGGTAAAAGCCGACATTCCGGATGAATTTAATGGCTTGATCGCTCAAACAAGTCTTGGCATCGAGCCCACTTGGATGCATATGGGCAATGGTTTCTGCTCGATTGACCAGGATTTCTAAGGTCTCATCATCCAGCTCCTCTTGATAATAGTCAAAAACTGCACGAATGGCTGCGATACTCACCGCCGCAGACGATCCCATCCCCCGTTTTTCCGGTACCATGGACTGAATGCGACAGCGAATCCGGGCCTCTTTAATCCCGAGGTGCTCAAGAGACGCAAAAACTGCCATGGACAAGGTGTCATCTTCAAACAAAATCCATGGACGATCTGCCGGGACGATCTGGCAGATCACTTCGATATGATGGAGTGGCAAGGCAATAGCCGGATAACCATAGACCACCGCATGCTCTCCAATTAAGATAATTTTACTATGCGCCCTTCCGACGCCTATCTCTTTGTTCATATTCATCTCGCTCTATTAAGGTCATTACTATTTTAATATAAATCAGCCAAAAAAGCGATGCTTTTGAAGGAAATCCAACCTAAGACGGAGTTGAGTTCTATCTGACAGATAGCAAAAGGCCAGGATCCATCATCCTAGCCTTCCATTTCTATTTCTCACATTCTTGTTTGATCAAGTCCATCAAAGAGTTGCGGTCGAGGATCCATTGGGCCCGTTCGTCCTTCTCATAGGTCCGGTTGGACAAAAAGATCACAGCTTCCTGCCTCTTGCGATTGTACATGATGAAGGTTCCAGTATAGCCCGTATGATCCAACCAGTCACCCTCTAGATTCCATCCGAGAGCGCGGGTCTTGCCCTCTTCACGCGCAAAATTCTGAGACAAGTCACGCGCAAAATCCTCCTTCAGATAATGCTCTAAGAAGCGCTCTAGATCAGCAACAGTTGAAAAAAGTCCAGCACTTCCCGCATGACGACCCAGAACTCTCGCTTTGGGATCATGAACACTTCCAGAAGCCACTCCACGGACCGTTGGCACCGCCTTTTCGGCCGGTCCAAACCGTGTTTCTGTCATCTTCCAAGGCGTAAAAATCAGCTCTTCAAATAAACGATCCAAGGGCTGGTGAAACCTGTCTTCTAACCAAAAGCCCAACAGAAGAAAATTGACGTCAGTATAATGAAAACTCTTGTCTTCTTTTAACTGCAAATTTTCAAGGGCTGTTTTCAACTGTCTCGCATCCAAATGATCCCGGTTGGGGATAAAAGGATCCAGCCCAGAAGTATGGGTCAAGAGTTCCCGGATGGTCGTCTTCTCATGAGCAAAACGCGGGTAAAACTCTTTAAAGGGACGATCGAGCGGAAGCTCCCCTTTCGCATACAAAAAAGCACAGATGGTAGCGACTCCGACGACCTTACTGACACTGGCCAAATCATAGACCAGGTCAGCCACTACTGACTCTCCTTTTTCAGGATCCGCTAGTCCCAGATAGTGCTCACTCCACTGACCCTTGCGGTAAAGCGCAAGAGAGGCACCTGGATAGATGCCTTCTTGGATTTGTTCGGTAATTTTTTCGATGATTGCATTCACGCTCATCACTCCATTCTTATTCTTCATAAGAAATATGGACCTGATCTTGATTGGCTTCAAACCAGAGTTCAATCTGACTTGGATCTTTGGCAATCAAGAAAGTTCCCTTACGGTGCACAAAATCGACAGTTTCTCCCAAGCGTTCTTTCACGACTTCCACATCAAAAGATGCCAATTCGACCTTGATCATGCTCAAATCCCAAGTCACCTTGTTCTCCACTTGGAGATCTTCTCCTTGAGCTTCCTGCAAATGGATAAAGTGGGCCAAAGCTGGCAAGTTGCTATAGAACTTCTCAGCCTCAGCAAAATCGGCCACATTGACCTCAAGAAAGTCCACATCAAAGCTGGTCAAACCTTTGAAATCTTCTGGCACGTCAACAAGAGGCGCTTTCTCCAACGGTTCTAGGCTTTCAAGATTTTCTTCAGCATGCACGAAAATGGTATCTCCTTGAGGAGACACAACTTCAAAGGCGCGACCATTAGCTCCTTGGTAAAGGGCGCTTGTTTCTGGCTGGCGGGCCAACAAATAATCAATTTCTTGAGCTTGTGCCACTTTCACCACGATGCGACCCAATTTCTTTGGACCTTCGACCTTACGCGAACGCATACTCGGTGACTCTTCTAAGACAATTTTCTCTACTTTTGAGGCATCTCCTAAAGATAGGAGAGCTCCTTCTTCCACTAATACTTTCATTCCCAATGTCTCTTCATAAAAGCGTTGATTGACATTTCGGTTATTCACTTTCAAGACTGGGATCACTCTTACGATCTGATTTGCTGTCATACTTTCCTCCAAGCACTTTTTATTGTAAAAGATTTTCTGGCTTTTTACAAGAAATCTTGTGCAAAAAAGACAGATTTTTCAAAAATAAAAATCTGTCTTTCTTTTTTTAGTATACTGTTCGTGTATGGACCCGCCCGTTTGGAGCTTCAAATTCGTATTCTAAGTAATCCTGATAGGTCCCTGGTGCAATCACTCCACGCACATCTAATACAGCCGTTCCTGCCTGTCCCACAATGGAATCTGCTAACAGGCAGCAATTAGTAGACAGAACAAAGTAAGATTTAAAACGCGAAGAAGTAAATTTATATAGCTCAGCCCCTAAATCATATTTCAATTTGTAAGCGTAGGTCGGCTGACCGTCTTCCAGTAACCTCCTAGGTGGATCCCAAGGTTCTAACAACTGATCAATTTCAGCTAGACGCTTCTCTACTGCCTGATTCTCTTCTTCGGTAAGGGATAGGCTGTAGCCAAACAGCGTCTTTTGACTCTCTTTTTTACATAGTTCGATGTATGGTTCCTTATCCACTTTAAACAGTACGCCATCCCCAATCGTCCCAAATAGACGCTCTGAAAAGGGATCGTAACTTCCGTAAGAAATGACCTTCCCCTGATAACAAATATCTACATGCCCAATCGCTCCAAATAAGTTGCTGTCAGAAGTATGAACCAAAATTTCTAATTCCCTTGCCTCTTCTTCTTTTTTCACCAATCGATAAGGGCCTGTGTGTCCCGCCGAGCTCCCTTTTTGAAGAAACTGGTTAAACCGTTTTAACTCCTTAGCAGGGATAAAGGCTGCAAAGATAACCGGTAGGCTAATACGAAAGCGACGTTTTAACTCTTGGCCTTGTTGGTCTTTGTCAAATAAAATACCATCTCGAATATTAGAAATCCCCAACAAGACCAGATAAGCCCCCAAGAGGATAAATTGGAAGTGCCCATCTGAACCAGGTTCCAAGACAGTTGCTAGACCAAGCCCACCGTTTAAAAGCGCATCCCATAAATAGAGCCAGCCTCCTTTTACCCGATTGGCCTTATAAAGCCAAAATGTGATCCCATAGACAATGGCACTCCCCAACTGATATGCCCCTAAACAAATCACAACTAAGTTTACGGGCAGACTACTCAGTCGATTCAACCAGATCAACGCAAGTGAAAGAAAAATAAACCAAATAGAGTGGCTATAGGAAATAGACTTGCTACGTAACAAAAAGCGAAGAAGAAAGCTTCCTAGTCCATCAACTAAAAAGTAAATGGCTAATAGATCCAAGGAAAATTTGGTGAAACCAACGCCGTTTCGAAAAATGAGAATCCCAAAAATGACGGCAAGAACCCCAAACAATAAGGTCCGTCTTCTTGCAACTTGTTCAAAAGATATTTTTTTCAATATTCCTTCTCCTTATAGACGAAAGGTCTTTAGACAAATACTATTTTATCAAGTATAATATAAGAAGTAAAGAAAAAAGAAACTGATAAAAGGAGCAGTCTATGAAATACAATCAATATAGCTATCTATCTGTTGACCAAAAAGACATTCTTAAGGAACTAAAAGAAATTGGGTTTGACCTTCCCACCCACCTCCCAGAAAAAGAACTGTTTGAATGGTTTGTCCGCAAGGTTTACTTCACCTATAAAGATACAGATTATCCCCTCTCTAACCTAGTGGTGGATTCTAAAACAGACTTTTTAACGTATATCCAATCTGACTGCGAATGGTCTCCGAACATTTTTTACACAGTAGCCCTCCAATTACTCGGTTTCCGCTATTTTATTGATTTTGAAGATACGGATAGCTTCTTGAAAGAAGTCCAATTTCCGATTGAGTATGGAAACTTGGTAGAAAACCTCTATCACCTTCTCAATACTCGAACAGTAAAAGGAAATTTACTCATCGATCAGTTGGTCAGCGATGGCTTGATTCCTGAAGATAACCAGTATCACTATTTTAACGGCAAGAGCCTCGCAACCTTTACGAGCCATGATGCCATCCGCGAGGTCGTCTATGTGGAAAGTCGGGTCGATACCGACAAAGATGGTCTGCCAGACTTGGTCAAGGTCAGCATTATCCGTCCTCGCTATGAAGGCAAGATTCCAGCTGTTATGACCGCAAGTCCTTATCACCAAGGGACCAACGATAAGGCCAGCGACAAGGCCCTCTACAATATGAATGTCGACCTCGAGGTCAAAGAACCTCATACCATTCAAGTAGAAGTACCTCAATTAGAATTGGTGGATCCTGTCGGTTCAGCTGAGCTAGTCGATGAAGCTGAAGAAACTCTCACCCATATCAATTCCAGCTATACCCTCAACGACTACCTCCTTCCACGCGGCTACGCTAATCTCTACGTATCTGGAGTGGGGACAAAAGATTCGCAAGGCTTGATGACCAATGGAAATTACCAACAAATCGAAGCCTACAAGAACGTTATCGACTGGCTCAATGGCCGTTGCCGGGCCTTTACAGATCACACACGCAAACGCCAAGTCAAAGCTGATTGGTCTAATGGAAAGGTCGCAACGACCGGGATCTCTTACCTTGGAACCATGTCTAACGGCCTTGCGACCACAGGTGTGGACGGTCTTGAAGTCATCATTGCAGAGGCTGGGATCTCTTCTTGGTACAACTACTACCGCGAAAACGGCCTCGTGACAAGTCCTGGTGGCTATCCAGGTGAAGATTTCGATTCCCTTGCCGAATTGACCTACTCGCGCAACCTTCTAGGTGGAGACTATTTGCACCATAATGCAGCCCACCAAGCCGATCTAGACATCGTGAAAAAAGAGCTGGACCGCGCTTCTGGAGACTACAATCAATTCTGGCACGACCGCAATTATCTCTTACATGCTGATCAGGTGAAGGCTGAGGTGGTCTTCACTCATGGTTCGCAAGACTGGAACGTGAAACCTCTTCACGTCTTTAATATGTTCCAGGCTCTTCCAACAAGCATCAAGAAACACCTCTTCTATCACAATGGTGCCCATGTCTATCTCAACAACTGGCAATCCATTGACTTCCGCGAAAGCATGAACGCCCTTCTCTCTAAAAAATTGCTGGGCTACGATTCAAGCTATGAATTGCCTACTGTCATCTGGCAGGACAATACAGGAGAACAAAGTTGGACTTCCTTGGATGATTTTGGCAACCAAACAAATCAGCGGACCTTCTCCCTGGGAGACGACGAAAAAGTCATCCAAAACCGCTACGAGACAAAAGATTACGAGCGCTATGGCAAGGCTTATCCGACCTTCTTAACGGACCTCTACCAGGATAAGGCGCAACAGGTGACCATTGATCTTCCAATCGAAGAAGACCTACACCTCAATGGGAAAGCTCGCCTTCACCTGCGACTTTACTCCAGCACCAATAAAGGCCTGCTTTCAGCCCAACTCTTAGAGCTTGGAAGCAAGAAATACCTCCAACCCTATCCTGCTGTCTTGTCGGTCCGTACGCTGGATAACGGTCGCTACCATATGCTAGACAATTTGACTGAGTTGCCTTTCAAAGAAGCTGGCCAACGAGTCATTTCTAAAGGTTATCTCAACCTCCAAAATCGTCATGACCTCTTAGAGGTTGAGGCTGTGACGCCAGGCGAGTGGATGGAATTTGACTTTGATCTCCAACCAACCATCTACAAGCTTGAAAAAGGGGCGACCCTTCGCCTGGTCCTTTACACAACGGACTTTGAAATCACTGTGCGCGATCAAACCGATTACCAACTGACCATTGATTTAGCACAATCCAGCCTCCATCTTCCTGAAATGACAGAGACCCGCTAATCGTGGTCTCAAGGCTTGCCCTTACTCGGCTTCATTTGACAGCTTAGCCTACTTATGTTACTATCTAATAGAGTATTTCATAGAAAAAGATATTAGAGGAAGTTATGGCGATTGAAAAAACTGTCAGCGAAATTGCTGAAATTTTAGGAGTCAGCCGCCAGGCGGTCAATAACCGTGTCAAAGCGCTGGCTCCAGAAGATACACAAAAGAACGAAAAAGGGGTTACCGTTGTAACCCGTAGTGGCTTGATCAAGCTCGAAGAAATCTACAAAAAAACTATTTTTGAAGATGAGCCCGTCAGCGATGATGTGAAACAACGCGAATTGATGGAAATTTTGGTGGATGAAAAAAATGCTGAAATCGTCCGTCTCTACGAGCAACTCAAAGCCAAAGACGAGCAACTCGCTAAGAAAGATGAACAGTTGCGCGTGAAAGACGTTCAAATTGCTGAAAAAGACAAGCAATTGGACCAACAACAACAATTGACTTTACAAGCAATGAACGACCGCGATACCTTGAAACTTGAACTCGAACAAGCCAACGAAAAAGTTCAAGAGCAAGAAAGCAAAGGTTTCTGGGCACGCGTTTTCCGTCGATAATCCGGGGCTGGATCCTACCAGTCCCTTTTCTTTTCTACCACAGGAGATTTCCCATGAAAGCATTAGAAGATTATATCGCCTTTGACCTCGAATTTAACCAATACGAAGGCGCCTATCAGATCATCCAGGTGTCTGCCGTACGTTTTACGGACGGTAAAGAAGTCGACCACTACGACTCCTACGTATACACCGATAAGCCTCTAAAAAGCTTTATTAACGGCCTGACTGGCATAACCCAGGACAAGATCCAAAATGCTCCACAACTAGAGCAGGTCCTCGGCGAATTCAAGGCCTTCGTTGGAGACCGCCCCTTGATTGGATACAATGCCAAAAAGAGCGATCTTCCCATCCTACTTGAAAATGGCTTGGATTTAGAAGAGCAATACGCTGTCGATGTCTTTGACCAAGCCTTCGAACGTCGTCCATCTGACCTCCACGGCATTAAAAATCTCCAACTCCATACCGTTGCAGAATTTTTGGGAGTTGCAGGAAAATCACACGATAGCTTAGAAGACGCCCGCATGACAGCCCTTGTCTACCAACAATTCCTCGAATTTGATCAAGGCCGTACCCTCCTTGAAGAGCAAGAGAACTTCTCCACCAACCCCTTTGGAGGCTTGGACTTATCCGGATTTTTTGATGAATAAAAAGAGAGAGTGGGACAGAAATCGGTAATTCGTTAGAATTCGATTTCGTCGTCCCACCT
>CABKMC010000023.1 GCA_902373455.1 uncultured Streptococcus sp. | reverse complement strand
ATAATAAATTATTTAAAAAATGTCAACACTTTTATAAAAAATATGTTAAAATAGGGTTAAATAAGAGAAATCTAAAGAGAGGTAGCACTATGGCAATTCCAAAGTACCAACACATCAAAGATGAATTGAAGCAGCAAATTATCTCCGGAAAATTTGAAAATGGAGATAAATTTTATACTGAAGCTGAACTCATTAAAATTTATGATGTCAGCTCTATCACCGTTGTCCGTGCTTTGAACGACCTCGCTGCTGATGGTTACATTGTCCGCCAGCAAGGAAAAGGAACCTTTGTTTCTCGTGCTCGAAAACACAAACTGGTTGAATTTTCAGATGTTGAGACCTTCCCAATCCAAAAGGCCAAAGTCAAAGTTCTCTCTATTAAACGTGGAAATACCTTAAGCATCCTAGACAAACTAGGCCTCAACCCAACGCAATTCTACTATAAGATCGAACGGACTCGCCAGACAGGGGATGATACTTATATCTTCCACCAAACCTATATTCCTGAACAATATATCAATCCAAACTATCCAAATTTGGAATACTACAGCTCTATCTATGATCGCTTCAAAGAAGACTACCACATTCATATGAATGACGAGCACTTCGAAGAAGTCAACGAAATCGTCTTTCCTACACCAAGCAAGGTTGCTAAAGTATTGAAGATCGATGAAAATTTCCCAACAGTCAAACAAGTGAAGACGACCAAGCTAGAAGCGACTGGCCAAATCCTTGAATACACGGAAACCTATAAACGCGGTGACTACTACAAGATCAAGTTCATCTCCTGTGACCGCGATCACTAAGAACCAAAAAGACTGAGACATCTCGGTCTTTTTTATAGCTCCAGTATAGCATGTTGAAAACGATTTCTAAAGGCCTCTTTAAAAATATATATAATTAGTGATAGTTTAGCTATAAAAAGTTTAAAAAGAGAGTGGGACAGAAATCGGTAATTCGTTAGAATTCGATTTCGTCGTCCCACCTCCGCACAGTTGAGTAGGGCTGTAAAAGCTGATGAAATCAGCGTAGTAGAGCCCACTCAACCACTGCGTCTTGCTCGAAAATCCAAAAATAATTGAGAGGCTAGGACTTTTGTCCCAGCCTCTTTCGTCTATTTTTCAAATTCCCTTTTTCGTTGCGATTAGTCGCCCAAACCGATGCGTTCGAAGATTTCATCCACCCGTTTGGTGTAGTAAGTTGGGTTGAAGATTTCGTCGATTTCTTCTTGAGTGAGGCGTGATGTCACTTCTGGATCAGCTTCAAGAAGCGGTTTGAAGTCGACTTGGTTATCCCATGATTGGGCAGTCTTTGGTTGAACAAGGTCGTAAGCTTGCTCACGTGTCATCCCTTTTTCAATCAAAGTCAACATCGCACGTTGGCTGAAGATCAAACCAAATGTAGAGTTCATGTTGCGGATCATATTTTCTGGGAAGACTGTCAAGTTCTTAACGATGTTTCCGAAACGGTTGAGCATGTAGTCAATTAAAATTGTTGTGTCTGGTGCGATGATACGCTCAGCTGATGAGTGAGAGATATCACGTTCATGCCAAAGGGCTACGTTTTCATAAGCTGTGACCATGTGACCACGGATCACACGCGCAAGACCTGTCATGTTTTCAGAACCAATTGGGTTACGTTTGTGAGGCATTGCTGAAGACCCTTTTTGACCTTTGGCAAAGAACTCTTCTACTTCACGTTGTTCTGATTTTTGAAGACCACGGATTTCAGTCGCCATACGCTCGATAGAAGTTGCGATGCTCGCAAGAACTGCAAAGTACTCAGCGTGAAGGTCACGAGGAAGCACCTGTGTAGAGATTTCTTGAGCACGGATACCCAATTTGTCGCAGACGTATTTTTCAACGAATGGTGGGATGTTGGCAAAGTTACCAACCGCACCAGAAATCTTACCAGCTTCCACACCAGCAGCCGCATGCTCAAAACGCTCGATGTTGCGCTTCATTTCGCTGTACCAAGTCGCCAATTTCAGACCAAAAGTTGTAGGCTCAGCGTGCACACCGTGGGTACGACCCATCATGATAGTGAACTTGTGTTCTTTCGCTTTGTCAGCGATGATGTTGGTGAAATTTTCAAGATCACGACGGATGATGTCGTTGGCTTGTTTGTAGAGGTAACCGTAGGCAGTATCTACCACGTCAGTAGATGTCAAACCATAGTGAACCCACTTGCGCTCTTCGCCGAGAGTCTCAGAAACCGCACGTGTGAAGGCAACCACATCGTGACGCGTTTGCTGCTCAATTTCCAAAATACGGTCGATGTCAAAGTCCGCTTTTTCACGAATCAAAGCCACATCTTCCTTAGGGATTTCTCCCAATTCAGCCCATGCTTCGTCAGCCAAGATTTCCACCTCAAGCCAAGCACGATATTTGTTTTCTTCAGTCCAAATGTTCGCCATTTCTGGGCGAGAGTAACGTTCAATCATGTTTAATTTTCCTTTCTTTTGATGTTTTACATCAGTTAGCAACCAACAGTCGTTTTATTCAAATTCTTCTTTCCCGATCCACACAGATGGATAGTGATCGAGTGTATTCAAATCCGTATCCAGTGGGACATCATAGATGGCTAAATAGTTTTCAGGATATTGAGCAGTCAGCTCTTCATACTTAGCTTTCACTTTTTCGTGATCGCTACTAGCATACAAGACTTCGACGACTGCTCCCGTCTTTTCTTTTTCAACAAATGCGTTGACGATAAGTTGAATCATAAAAACCTCCTATATCGAAATGCCCTTCATATTTGCTTCCAGAATAGGCATCTTGACACCTAACTCCTGACCAGTCTGATAAACACTTTGACAACAATAGAAGATGTCCTGTTTATCATTGTGCAAGGTCATAATTTTTCGAGTCAGCTCATTTTTCGCAAACATGACTTTCATGGCTTTGCCGGCTATCCAAGCGGGAATTTTGTAGGGTAAGAGTTCTGCCTTATAAAGCTTCAAATTCATGCCACGTGCTTCTACGACTTTCAAAGCCTCTCGAATGGCCTTAATGGCTAATGATAATTCCGATGAGCTATTCATCAAGTTCAGAGCCAATCCTTCTGGGTTTTCCAAATTTCCCGAACGCGCAGCTGTCGAAGTGACACCTGCATTAATCGCCATGTGAATCCAAATCCACTCGACCATATCATAAGGCACTTCCCACTTCAAATCTGCAGAAGTCAGTAAAGCTGTCAGATCAGCATAGTTAGAAATGTGTGCTTTTTGCTCACCTTCTAGCATTAAATGGTCGAACAAGACACCATCCAAATGGTCCTCCTGCATGTGACCGCCCGCTGTCGGAAAGGCCAGAATATAGTCGTAATCCCCTGCCCATTCTTGGACCTCTTTTCGAGTATCCCAGAAATTACAGAAGAAAACAAGGGTACCTTTGATATTATTTTTTCGCAAGGTCTCCACAGCTTCTTTGACAAACCCATGACGCACACTGAGAAAAATAAAATCATATTCCGAATCAGCTTCTGCGACATGAACCTCATAGGTGTCGTGTTTGTTCTCACCCTTGGAATGATAGCGACCATCTAGCAAATCAACCGACAACTCCTTCGGAGCAGCGCTTTTCTTACTGTCTCTCAGTACGTGTTCCACTTGATGGCCTGCTTTTTGAAAGGCATAGGCATAAGTGGTCCCGATGACTCCAAGTCCTAGAATTGCTATTTTCACTTAAAAATCAATCCCTTTCCCAAATTCCTCAACCTCGTCTGGCACATCACTAAACAAAGTCACATGTCCCATTTTGCGGTTGTGCTTTGCTTCTAGTTTACCATATAAGTGGAGGTGAGCGCTTGGATTTTCTGTCACATATGTTTCAGCAGCCTCGACATGTTGGCCGAGGACATTGAGCATGACAGCTGGCGCATGAAGGTGGATTGCTGGGAGTGGTGCTCCGAGAACACCCAAGATGTGCGTGTCAAACTGGGAGAAGTCGCAGGCTTCAATCGAATAATGCCCTGAATTGTGGGGACGTGGTGCAATTTCGTTGACGATGATGTCATCAGCTGTCGCAAACATTTCCACACAGAGGGTACCAGAGAGGTTGAGTTGTTCAGCGATTCGTACTGCCATGACTTTGGCTTTTTCAGCTAGACTTTCTGAAATGCGAGCAGGCACAATGGTTTTTGAAAGAATGTTGTTGCGGTGGATATTTTCCTGAACGGGGAAGACTGTCACATCCTTGCCGTTACCTGACACGATGACTGAAATTTCAAGGTCAAAGTTGACGAACTCTTCTAAAACGCAGTCTGCTGAGTCCGCTAAAGTGTATGCTTCTTCCAAGTCTGCTTCTGAGCGAATGACCTTCTGACCATGGCCATCGTAACCACCGGTCGCTGTCTTAAGGACATAATTTTTCGAGAGGTCGATATCTGCCAAGTCTTTGCTAGAAGTTACGACCTTGTAAGGGGCCACAGTGATTTGTGCTTTGTTGGAAAGAAAGTCCTTCTCAAAGATCCGGTTTTGGGAGATGCGAAGCAGGTCAGTTCCTTGTGGGAGCTGTCCTTCTTTGATAACAGCGTCCAAACCGTCAGCATCGACATTTTCAAATTCATAAGTGAGAACATCACAGCGATCAGCCAACTGACGAAGGGCGTCTACGTCGTCGTAAGGGGCCACGATGATTTCCGCCACACGAGAGGCTGGGCAATCCGCTGCTGGATCCAAGGCGATAACCTTGTGGCCCATGTAGATAGCTGAGATTGCCATCATCTGACCGAGCTGGCCACCACCGATGATCCCAATGGTTTTAGTTGAGCTCATTTGTAGACTCCTCTGCGATTTTTCCTTGTTCTTCTGCGAAATCCGCTAACGCTGTTGCAATAGCCTGGTCCTCTACTGAAAGAAGACGGAGGGCAAAGAGGGCAGCGTTGGTCGCACCTGCTTCACCGATCGCCATGGTTGCGACAGGCACCCCACCTGGCATCTGAACGATAGAATAAAGAGAATCCACACCGCTAAGGGCACGAGACTTGACAGGTACCCCGATGACTGGAAGAGTTGTTTTAGCAGCCACCATACCTGGCAAGTGAGCAGCGCCACCCGCACCTGCGATGATGACCTTGATGCCACGGCTACGTGCTTCTTCGGCATGTTTGAACATGAGGTCCGGCGTCCGATGTGCGGAAACAACTTTCTTTTCGTAAGCGACACCGAAGTTATCGAGGACTTCAGCAGCTTTTTGCATGGTTGCCCAGTCAGATTTTTGAGCCCATGATGATGGAAATTACTGGTTTAGTCATAATTTTTCCTTTTTCTTTTTTTGATAATGGTCTTAGGTGGTGGGGACGGAAGCAAACCTTCGGTTTCATTCCTAAACTTTGAGCCTAAGGTCTCAAAGTTTCCCCCGACCAGAACAGATGCTGTTCTGGTCTTTTCACCACGGCGACCATTATCGTGTTTGGCGACTTCATCGCCTAATATAGCATTGATATTCGAAAACTCGAAGAAAATCATAGAGTGACAAGGCAAAGCGACGAAGATAGAACTAAAGTTCATCAAGGAGCTTTAACACAGTCAATCGAAGATTTTCAAAGAGTTTTATTTATTCGCCTTGCTACCGATATCCGTACGATAGAACAGGCCTTCTGTATTTTGTTTGTTGAGTTCGTTGTAGATAATGTTTTGGCCGTCTTTGACGGTGTCTGCTGTTGTGACCAGCATGTAAACACGGCCGCCGTTTGAGAGAAGGTCTTGGCCATTTTCAGCGAATTTTGCTCCAGCATAGTAAGTGATGATGTCGCCCTCTGTCTTGGCTGGAAGTTTGACACCCTTCTCATAAGCGAGGGGATATCCGTTTGAAGCTACAACCACGCCCAGTGTCACCCCCTTGTCCGTCCAAGTGATGGCCGGCTCTTTGCCATCCAAAATGTCAGTGATGTTTTGTGCAAAGTCAGATGTCAAACGAGGCAAGATAATTTGCGTTTCAGGATCACCAAAACGAGCGTTGAACTCGATAACTTTCGGTCCATCAGCTGTCAAGATAAGCCCCGCGTAAAGGACACCAAGATACGGACGCCCTTCTTTGATCATGCCTTCAAGAACTGGCTTGACAATAGTGTCAACCGCTGTGTCAACCACGCTCTGTGGCAAGTGAGGAACTGGCGCATAGGCACCCATCCCACCAGTGTTAGGACCCTTATCGCCATCATAAGCACGTTTGTGGTCCTGAGCCGTTGGCATGATATAGAACTTGTCACCATTGACAAAGGCAAAGAGAGAGAACTCTTCCCCGTCAAGGAATTCCTCGATGACCACACGCGCACCTGAATCACCGAATTTATTATCCAAAAGCATCTCGTGAGCAGCTTCAACTGCTTGCTCAACCGTCTCCGCAACGACGACACCTTTCCCAAGGGCTAAACCATCTGCCTTGACGACGATTGGAGCGCCTTTCTCCTCGATATAAGCCTTAGCTTCCCCGAAATCTGAAAAGGTCCCATAGGCTGCTGTCGGAACGTTGTATTTGACCATGATTTCCTTAGCAAAATCCTTGGACCACTCCAGCTCAGCCGCAGCTTTGGTCGGACCAAAGGCTTTGAGTCCTGCCGCATTGAAATCATCTACGATACCAGCCGCAAGGGCATCATCTGGACCGATAAAGGTCCAAGCAATATCGTTGACTTTTGCGAAGTCAATCAGCTTAGAATGTTCGGAAATTCCGATATTGATCAAATCCAGACCGTCTAATCGCATCCCATCATTACCAGGAGCCACAAAAACCTGCTCAACGTTTGTAGACTCCAACAATTTCTTAGCAATCGCATGCTCACGACCGCCAGATCCAACAACCAAAAGTTTCATCTCGAACCTCTTTTGCGAATTATTTTATTAAATTATATCATAATCGTTCGTTTTATTCTAATGATTTCAGCAAAAGTCTCCTATTTTCAGTAGAATCCAAACATTTTTTGCTATTTTCTCCTATTTCTCATTTTTTTCCGAATAGTATAGGTGAGACCTACTAATTGACGAAAAGGAGTATTATGCAAACAATCAAAAAATTTGTCGTACTGACTTGTGCGACATGGGGGATGCAAGCCTCTATTGCTCATGCAGATCAAGCGACCAATGCTATCTATGCCGAAAAAGGGCAGCTGGTGATTCATCTTGGAAACGTCCCGGATAAATATCAAAAGATCCAAGTTCCCGTCTGGTCTGACCAAAATGGTCAAGATGACCTGATTTGGTATCCTGTGCAACGCAGTGACAAGGGATTTGACCTACAAGTGCCATTGACCAACCATTCTGATCAAGCCGGACTTTATCATGTCCATGTCTATGGGGTGGAGGCAAATGAACAGTTAACCGGTCTTTACCCTCTCACGACCAGCGTCCAGCAAAAAGACCTGGCTTCTTCCCAGCCCAAGATTACGATCACACCCATCTCCTCACAAGAATTTGAGGTAGACCTAAAGTTGTTCGAAGACGTTGACGAGATTGTCTTCCCCATCTGGTCAGAAGAAAACGGGCAGGATGATCTGGTCTGGTATCCCGCAAAGAAGATTGCACCTGGACACTTCCAACTGCGCTTTCAGGCCCAAAAGCACAAGGGAAGTGGCCTCTTTCACCTACACGTCTACCAAAAAAAGAAGGGGCAACTGCAAGGAATGTTTCCAACTACCTTTCAAGTGGAAAAGGCAAAGCCAAAGCTCACTCCACTCGCGACACATCCGGGAAACACCTACCCCATCGGTGAGTGCACCTGGGGAGCCAAAGAATTAGCCCCGTGGGCCCACAACTGGTGGGGAAACGGTGGCATGTGGGCAGCTAGTGCACGCACTGCGGGATTCCGGACAGGAAATACCCCAGAGGTCGGTGCCATCGCCTGTTGGGACAATGGGGGATATGGGCATGTCGCCTTAGTTACGGACGTCGAACATGACCAAAAAATTCAGATCCAAGAGGCTAATTACAACGGCCATCGCTATATCGACAACTTCCGTGGTTGGTTCGATCCGACCAATCCCGTCTGGGGAACGGTCACCTATATCTATCCCGATTAAGGTTTTCTTAACCAGCAGAAAAGGCACCCATCCATTGATGTGTGCCTTATTTGATTAATGTCTAAAATGTCTCACTCCTGTGAAGATCATAGTCAAGCCATATTTATCAGCCACTTCGATAGATTCTTGGCCGCTCATTAACCAGTTATATCAGAAAGGTTAAAAAGTAGCTCTCGTTTAATCGTTTTTCATTTCGCGTATTTTTCTAGATGTGTTTGAATTTTTGGCATGATGAGATGCATGATTTTAAGATTCGTAAAAGCTATTACCATGGCCAATAAAAGATAGACAACGACTGATAACAAAGAAATGTCAGAAGGCCAATAGTGGGAAACAATCATTAGAACCATTGGCAATTCTAGGGTTACCGTGACGACTCCAGGAACATAGCCCCTAAATTGCAGGCACATGATATAATGGATTATGAAATGAGCTGTATAAGCTATTACAAAAGATAAATAGAGTAAACTGTTGTGAGTTATTTGGCAGAATCCAGAAATAAACACCAGGATGATAAATTCTTCGAACACACCTACTGCAAAAGCTGAACCTTGCGTAACGGAACCAAAGAACGGTTTCTTAAAAGTTTCTAACTTTTGATGATGCCGTGTTTTCCACAAGGGCATAAAAATTATTTCTTCAAAATCATGTAAAATAAATAAAATAGGAAGCATCCAAACATTAAAAAGAATGCTCATATCTTTCCCTCCTTAATAACAACTAACAATTGTACAATGTTAAGAATAAATGATCATCATATATCACGCGCAACACTTTTAGTATAAAGATAAACCGTTACAAAAACAAGAGGTTAAGAGAATTGGCACAGTTTGACCAAAAGTGCGACAGGAAAGGAAAAATACCATGGAATATCAAACGCGACAATGGCTGGAGGAAGCCTTGTTCGATTTATTAGCAACTAAGAAATCTCTCCAAAACATCAGCATTGCTGAACTGAGCGAGCATGCTCAGATTGCTAGACGAACATTTTATCGTTATTACCATTCAAAAGAGGAAGTTCTTACGAACTATTTAGACCGCTTAATCCAATACTATATTATCGAACTTCAAACAACAAAACTGACTAATTTTGAAGATTTAGTGAACCTTTTCTTTCAGTATTGGAGCCAGTACACTGAGCCATTAAAAATTTTGCAAGACGCAAACTTACTCGTGCTTATCTTGCAAAGGTCTTATGATAAGCTTCCTGCTACTTATACCACTGTTATGGCACCTTGGCACATCACAAATAGTGATCAAAGACAAATCAACTATGATATTAGATTCATTACCGGCGGTCTCTACAATATTTTTGATGAATGGTTAAAAGGAGATTATAAAGCCATGCCTATTAACGAGCTAGTCACAACAACCTTAAACACCATAAAACGTATAAAAAATAGTTAAGTGAGAAACTGAGTTTTTCGAGATTCGTCATGAACAGCTCTAACAAATCATTTTAATAATTTCTAACACTAAAATGCTTGTTGTTTTAGACATACAAAAAGAGAAGACAACTTACGTCTTCTCTCGTTGTTAGCGATAAATCATTTATCACAGTTGATAATGAGCTAATTTTTAAATACCCATCAATGTCTAAAATGTCTCACGCCTGTGAAGACCATAGTCAAGCCATATTTGTCAGCAGCTTCGATGGACTCTTGGTCACGGACTGATCCACCCGGCTGGATGATCGCTTTAATCCCTGCTTTGGCGATTTCTTCCACATTATCTGCAAATGGGAAGAAGGCATCGGAAGCCAGAACAGCGCCGTCAAGACGGTCTTTAGCTTGGTCAATAGCAATACGAACTGAAGCCACACGGTTTGTTTGACCAGGGCCAACACCAAGTGTCATGTGGTCGTTGGTCACGATGATCCCATTTGATTTCACGTACTTGATAGCTTTCCAAGCAAACTCAAGAGCTGTCGCTCCTGTCTCAGTTGGCTGGCGTTTCGTCACCACTTGCCAGTCAGCTGGACTTTCTTTGATCACGTCTTGGTTTTGAACGAGGAGACCACCAACAACACCAGTGTATTCCGCTTCTACTTCGCTAGCATCTTGAGCATCGAAAGGCAAGACAAGGATGCGCAAGTTTTTCTTCTTGGTTGTCAAGATTTCAAGTGCTTCGTCTGTATAGCTTGGTGCAATGATGATTTCAAGGAAAACACCATGCATTTTTTGAGCTGTCGCAGCGTCTACTTCACGGTTGAGAACGACAATTCCCCCAAAGATTGACACTGGATCAGACTCATAAGCGTAGTCCCAGGCTGTTTCGATGTCGTCAGCTTGTCCGATACCGCATGGGTTCATGTGTTTCAAAGCCACAACGGTTGGACGGTCTTTGAAATCACGGATGATCCGGATAGCCGCATCAGCGTCACGGATATTGTTGAAGGACAATTCTTTCCCGTTCAACTGTTTCGCTGAAGCGATGGAGTAATCCGTTGGCAGAGCTTTTTGGTAGAAGTCTGCGTCTTGTTGAGGATTTTCACCGTAACGCATTGGTTGCTTAAGGTCATACGTCAAAGTGAGTTTTTCAGGTTTTTCTTCACCTACTTGAGCAGTGAAGTATTCTGCGATCAAAGCATCATAGGCTGCCGTATGGCGGAAGACTTTCGCTGCCAAACGTTGGCGAGTTTCGTAGCTTGTTTCGCCTTTGGCTGCCAATTCGTCAAGAACAACAGCATAGTCAGCAGGGTCTACCACAACTGTTACGCTAGCATGGTTTTTAGCTGCTGATCGAAGCATTGATGGACCACCGATATCAATGTTCTCCACCGCGTCAGCGTAAGTCACATCTGGTTTAAGGATGGTTTCCTTAAATGGGTAAAGATTGACCACAACAAGGTCGATGAGCTCAATCTGATTATCCTTAGCAGCCTCTAGGTGACTATCAAGGTCACGACGAGCGAGGAGACCTCCGTGGATATTTGGGTGGAGGGTCTTCACACGACCGTCCATCATTTCTGGGAAACCCGTCACATCATCGATTGCAATGGTGTCTACCCCAGCATTATCAAGGGCAACTTTAGTACCACCTGTTGAGATGATATCCCAACCAAGTTTCTTGAGTTCTTGGGCAAATTCAACAATGCCCGCTTTGTCTGAAACACTAATTAGTGCGCGTTTAGTCATTTTTTCTTTTCCTTT
>CABKMC010000022.1 GCA_902373455.1 uncultured Streptococcus sp. | reverse complement strand
TACAGGACTAAATCCTTCACTTAAATTATTTGTCTAACTTTTTGGGGTCAGTACAAATTCAACCTCTCTTTTTCTTATAATTCCTGTAATAAATAACGGAAGAGTTCTAAATTCCCTTTTTCTTCATTGACCAAGTATTCTGGATGCCACTGCAAGCCCATAATGCGATGACCATCTACAGCTTCAATGGCTTCAATGGTGTGATCGCGCGGATCAAAGGCGGTCGCACGGAAATTCGGTGCAAGATCCTTGATGCTTTGACGGTGCACAGAATTAATCCGACTGGCCTGTCCAAAAAGCTGCTCTACCACACTGCCTTTTTTAGTCTGGATAGAATGGGAAGTCCCAAACGGAAGTCCTTGCCAATGCCCTTCGATCTCTTGGTTGAGTGTTCCACCAAAAGCCACATTGATCAACTGAACCCCACGGCAAATTCCTAGAACCGGTTTGTTTTGGCGTACTGCTTCCTTTAGTAAGGCAAGCTCAAATTGATCCCGTTCGATATTGTAATCATCGCTCTCGATGGTTTTTTCTTCGCCATAAAGACTAGGATCAACATTTTGGCCTCCACTTAAGATCAATTTGTCAATCGTTTCAACATAGTCCTTAACCAAGGAAGGATCTCCCATCGGGATGACCATTGGAAGTCCACCTGCTTGACGAATCCCTTCCGCAAACTGACTAGATACAGAGGAATGAAGGTTTTTCCCTTCCGGGTCCACCGGACAGAGATTAGCGGATACTCCAACAATTGTTCTGCACATATTCATTCCTCCTTCATTTTTACTAATACTTATGTTACCACCCATTAGTGATAGTGTCTAATATGTATTTTTTAAAACCGTGATAAATTTTATTTATCACCCTCACCTTCCTTACAAAACAATTGATGATCATACAAGTTTTTTTACCTATATTATGTTAAAATAGAGAGGAAAATAGAATCGTCCTTCAAGGCACGCATTTGGCCGTTTGGAAGGCGCAAGCGCTAGATTTCTAGCCTTGTTGAAAAATAGACATAGAAATGGAAGATACAATGGAAAAACAAACCGTTGCAGTATTGGGTCCTGGTTCATGGGGAACAGCCCTTTCACAAGTCCTCAATGATAACGGCCATAAAGTCCGTCTCTGGGGAAATATCCAAGAACAAATCGATGAAATTAATACCGCTCATACCAATCAACGCTATTTCAAAGATATCGTTATTAGCGAAGACATCACTGCTACGACTGATTTGAAAGCAGCTTTGGACGGTGTGGACGCTATCCTCTTTGTCGTTCCTACAAAGGTGACCCGCCTGGTGGCGAAACAAGTCGCTGAAACACTGGATCACCCTGTAACAGTCATGCACGCTTCCAAGGGACTAGAACCTGGTACACACAATCGGATTTCTCAAATCCTTGAAGAAGAAATTCCTGCTTCTCTTCGCAGCGAGGTGGTGGTCGTTTCTGGACCTAGTCACGCCGAAGAAACTATCGTACGGGACATCACCCTCATTACAGCTGCCTCAAAAGATTTAGAAGTTGCACGTTATGTTCAAGAACTCTTTAGCAATCACTACTTCCGCCTGTATACCAATACAGATGTCATCGGAGTAGAAACTGCTGGAGCCTTGAAGAATATCATCGCTGTCGGAGCTGGAGCCCTGCACGGTCTTGGTTATGGTGACAATGCCAAAGCAGCTATCATCACGCGCGGTCTCGCTGAAATCACGCGCCTTGGCGTTAAGCTAGGAGCTAGCCCCTTGACCTATAGCGGTTTGTCTGGGGTTGGTGACTTGATCGTTACCGGAACTTCTGTTCACTCCCGCAACTGGCGAGCTGGGGATGCTCTCGGACGTGGTGAAAAATTGGAAGACATCGAAGCCAACATGGGCATGATCATTGAAGGGATCTCTACGACCAAAGTCGCCCATGAACTGGCGCAAGAATTGGATGTCTACATGCCGATTACACAGGCCATTTACCAAGTCATCTACGAAGGAAAAGATATCCGCGAAGCCATCCACCACATGATGAGCAATGAATTTAAAGAAGAAAACGAGTGGAAATAAGTCAACCACCCTAACATCAATCCTACCTTTTAGAAAGGAAACTATATGACTAAAGTTAGAAAAGCAGTCATTCCTGCGGCTGGTTTGGGGACACGCTTCCTCCCAGCTACCAAAGCTTTGGCAAAGGAAATGTTGCCAATCGTTGACAAACCTACGATCCAATTCATCGTAGAAGAGGCTCTGAAATCTGGAATTGAAGAAATCCTAGTCGTAACAGGGAAGGCCAAACGTTCGATCGAAGACCATTTCGATTCTAACTTTGAATTGGAATACAACCTCGAGCAAAAAGGTAAGACTGACTTACTCAAGTTGGTCAATGATACAACAGCGATCAATCTTCATTTCATCCGCCAAAGTCACCCTCGAGGTTTAGGAGACGCTGTCCTGCAGGCGAAAGCTTTTGTTGGAAATGAGCCTTTCGTTGTCATGTTGGGAGATGACCTGATGGACATCACCAATGATGATGCCTTGCCATTGACCAAACAATTGATGAACGACTACGATGAAACCCATGCATCCACTATCGCTGTGATGGAAGTCCCTCACGAAGAGGTTTCTTCTTACGGTGTGATCGCACCTCAAGGAGAGGGCATCAATGGTCTTTATAGCGTTGAAACTTTTGTCGAAAAACCAGCTCCAGAAGATGCACCGAGTGATCTCGCCATCATTGGCCGCTACCTCTTGACTCCTGAGATCTTTGATATTCTTGCAAATCAAGAACCAGGTGCTGGTAATGAAATTCAATTGACGGATGCGATTGACACCCTCAATAAGACCCAACGAGTCTTTGCCCGTGAATTTAAAGGCCAACGCTACGATGTAGGTGACAAGTTTGGTTTTATGAAGACATCAATTGATTATGCTTTGAAGCATCCACAGGTTAAAGAGGACCTCAAACAGTATATCATTGATCTTGGAAAACAATTAGAAGAATCTGAACAAACTGCAGACTAAAAAAGAAGGAAGAGAGATTTCATTCTCACTTCCTTTTTTTGTTATATATTATGAACTGTATCGTTTAATGAGTTCTACGTTTTTCGATGTAGTAGCCAAATCCAAAAACTATCAAAAGAACTCCGCCTACCATTGTCGCAATGGAAATACTTTGACCGGTTGATGGTAATTTTTTCTCACCTTTCTTCTCTTCAATTTTTGCTACAGATTTATAAACTACACCATAAGTTGAGAAATGAGAGGTTGTAAATGTTACGGCTGACTTATCTTCATTTATTTGGAATTGGAAGGATTCCAATTGACCATTTTCACCGATACCATAAACTGCTTCTACTTCTTTTTGGCTATTTACTGGAATGGTCACAACAGTTGGACTAATTTGATGTACAGGATTATTTTGATTCGATAACTGAATATTATATGCCTTGTACTCTTTACCAGCTAGTTCTTTGACATCTTTCAAAACTTCAACAAGAAGACTATAGCCACCTTGAGCAAAATCAGGGTTTTGCAAGACGATACCTGTTGCCTGGTCTACTAAAATATATGAATTTGTTGGTAAAACTGGGCGACCAACGGTACTAACACTGTTACTATTTGTAGGAACAACAGTAGTTGTATTACTTGGTGTTGTTTCTGCCTTGCTTGGTTCTGTACTTGACTCTGTGCTTGGGGGCGTTTCTTCCTTGCTTGGTTCTGTAATTGATTCAGTGCTTGGTTTCGTTTCTTCCTGGCTTGGTTCTGTACTTGACTCTGTGCTTGGGGGCGTTTCTGTCTTGCTTGGTTCTGTACTTGATTCGGTGCTTGGTTTCGTTTCTTCCTTACTTGGTTCTGTACTTGACTCTGTGCTTGGGGTTGTTTCTGCCTTGCTCGGTTCTGTACTTGATTCTGTGCTTGGGGTCGTTTCTTCCTTGCTTGGCTCCGTGCTTGCTTCGGTGCTTGGGGTTGTTTCTGTCTTGCTTGACTCCGTGCTTGCTTCGGTGCTTGGGGTTGTTTCTGACTTGCTTGGCTCCGTACTTGACTCTGTTGGATCCTTGTAGTCATCTGGTAAAGATGCACGGTATGGATCATCTGTACGACCTGCTTCTTTAAGAGTTGCAGACAATTCAGACTCATATTGCTTGAATTGTTTGAAGAGACGTTCAGACCGAGCTAAAGCATCCTCAGTCACCTTATCTTCAACTGCTTTTGCTGCAGCTTCATCAGCTTTCAAGGCAGCGTATTTTGCATCGCTCACTTTTTGTTCGATAATGAGCTGTTCTTCTAGTGCTTTCCAGTGATTTTGGATAGATTTTCCAAAGAGATCTTGGTTATTGATGGCCATTTGGTCGATGTGCCAAACTGTCCAATACCATGAATTTGGATCATAAGTAGCCGTTTGAGGTTTAAAAGCTTCGTAAGTATCTTTTACATTTCCATAGAATGGAACATAAGGGGTATTCCGTGAAGGTCCCATGCCGAGCCATACAGTTCCACCAAATGATTTTGGAAGGTTTGGATTGATTTGATAGACATGGGCATCAATCACATTTTCATTTCCTAAAGCATACTTGTATTGGTCTTTACGAACAGTATCGTTGCTACCATCATCACCTTGTTTCTTAACACCAATTTGATCATCTGGTACAAAGCGTCCATTCAAATGTTCAAAACGGTTGCGTTGCAAGGCAAACGCATCTTCTAAGGTGTATTTTTTGTTTGGATTGGTTGGTGAACGGAAGAGCTCATACTCATCATCCTCATAAGTGACTTTAGAGTCTGGATCTAGCAAGGTGATTCCTGCATAGGTCCGTGAGCGGTCTCCTTCAGCATATTTTTCTGGTCCATAAGATTTAGCAATATGGAAGTTCCCATCTTTGTCTGTCTTGTAGTTACCAGATTCTTTGGCTACTTTTTCGACATCTTTAGAGGCAATGACATTTTCAGTGTCATTCAAATCAACATGACCTAGGTAGTAGGTATTTGCAAAGACTGCGTATTTATCTTCTGGCACCTTCACCGCTACATATTGGTGACCGGAAAGAATTTCCATATACCAAGTTTCATTTTGGTCTGCAAAGACGACCACATTCCCTTCTGCTGATCCTTTTTCTTCAATGACTTTAGCTAGGAATTCAACCCCTTCACGAGCAGACTTAACGCGTGGTAAAACCACATCCAACATAGCAGCTTCTGGAATTCCGTTTTCTGTCAATGGGTCAGTCTTCAAGACTTTTTTGTTTGGAATTGCTGTAACAGTTGATGTCATAGAGACGC
Organism: uncultured Streptococcus sp.; assembly: GCA_902373455.1. Taxonomy (GTDB): domain Bacteria; phylum Bacillota; class Bacilli; order Lactobacillales; family Streptococcaceae; genus Streptococcus. The sequence goes on along the minus strand of CABKMC010000022.1, from coordinate 6,138 downwards.
CGGCTTCGTTAAATCCGTGTTCACCAAAAGCACCGTTACTACCATCTCCACGAGCAGAGTCATAAGTCGCTGTGTATTTCATTTCACTAGCAGCATGTGGATAGGTAAAACCATTGGATTCGTCTTCCAGTTGATCCCCTTCCTTATAGTTCTTCGCATCAACCACCACATAGTTCTTGTTGTGCTTGCCACCATTTGGATAGTATGGGTAATCTTCTGTCCGACCAAAGAGAGTGGTCCCATCCTTGGTCAATTGCCGACCAATGATAAAGCCACAACAGGCTTGAACTGCTTGAACTGGTAGGAGCAAAAATGTCATTGCTACCAATGAAAGTTTAAACAACCATTTCTTCATGGCAAATCTCCTTTTCGAATACTCCTTTTAGTAAAAAAAGATAGCATTCCCGATTTTTTATACCTCCAGTTTACATCTTTTTGTTCATTTTTGCAAACGCTTACCAGACTTGTTTTTATTCTATTTTTTACTAAATTATCTTTCTATCAACTCATTTCTATGTAAATTATATATATTTATTGAGATTTCAAACAATTTTCTGTTAGTTTACGATTGCGCTACATTTTTTAGGAAAAAAAGCCCTTCTCCGTGAGAAGGACTTCTTAAAATAGAGTCAAGATTTTACCTAAGAAATAAAGGAAAAGCAGGAGATAAGATAAGGCTGCACTCATCTGATAGGTTCGGTTCATAAAGCGAGCCTCTCCTCTTACTGGAAAGACATAAGCCAACATGACCCCAGCTACTAAGCCACCGATGTGCCCTGCCATACTGATCCCTGGCATGAAGCTAAAGATCAAATTGACCACAATCAAGCTGGTATAGGACTGACTCAAGTGGCGAATATAGGGACTTTGGACAATAAAGCGCAGAGCACCAATGGTCCCAAAAAGTCCAAAGAGGGCTGTAGAAGCGCCTGCCGCAATCACATCTGGTGTAAAAATAGCAACAAAGACATTGCCCATCATGCCTGATAAGAGATAAAGCGCTAAGAAAGCCTTGGAACCAAAGAGATCTTCTGCCAAACGTCCCAAGTAATAGAGAGTGATCATATTGAGCACAAAATGTTCTAGGCCGATATGAACAAAAGTAGCTGTCACTATTCGCCATAACTGGCTAGGATCGACTTTCACAGCCTCTCCAATAATACCACCGCTATAGTAAATAGCAGCACCCGTTTGGTAGTCGCCTCCAAATCGGATAAACATGGAAAGAAAGACTGCCGTTGTGACGAGCAACAAGAGGCTGGTCACAGGATAACGACGATCAAAGAATAACTTCATAGACTAGCACCTCCTGAACGGCCTGATCAAAAGCATCTGGTTGAAACTCCTTCTGCTGGATGGAATAAATCGTACTCACCGTTTTCCCAGTATAATCTGCTAAATAACGATCATAATAGCCACCTCCATAGCCAATCCGGTAGCCTTTTGACTGGAAGACCAAGCCCGGTACATGGATCAGATCAATCTCTGCTTTATCCACAAGCTTTCCTTTTTCATTGGGCTCCAGCAAACCAAAGCGTGTCTTTTCCAAAATATTAGGATCGTATTCCACAAATTCCATCCGACCTTGTGGATAGGTACGGGGAACACAGACACGTTTCCCAAGTTGAAGAGCGGCTTGGATCAAGCCAGCTGTGGAAAATTCGTGGCCAAAGGACAGATAGGTCGCAAGGGTCTTTGCCTCCTGAAAGGCTGGAAGCTCCAAGAGACGTTGAGTGAGCTGTTCATCTGCTTGAGTTTTCACGGATTCTGGCAGCTCTTTCATGGCTGCTATGGTTTCTTTTCGTAGTGTTTTCTTCATTCCCTACTCCTTTTGTCTAGCTTTAATTGTATCATTTTTTATGAAACATCCGAATAGTTTCTACACAAGAAAGTAAAAATCCAACTCCAGGCGGAGTTGAATCAATCCCTTATTGATTGGCTTTCATTTTCAAAAAATTACCAATGTTTTCCACAGCAAAGGGAAGGGCAGCCTCATTTGGGCTCATCTTCGAATGGTGCAGGGCATAAGGGGTATCAATCCCCAACCAGAACATGACCCCAGGGACCTTGCTCAAGAGAAAGCCGAAGTCTTCTCCTGTCATCGCAGGCAGGATATCAATCAGATTCACGTCTTCCTCAGCTGTGAAAAAGTCCATGAGTTCTTTGGCCAACTCTGGTTGGTTTTCCACAGGCAGGTAACCTCCTTGCTTGAGTTCCAGGTCCAATTTCACATCAAAGGCTGCTGCAACTCCTTCCGCAATCGTTTTGACCCGTTTTTGAGTCAAAAGGTTCATCTCCATGGTCAAGGTCCGAATGGTCCCATGAAGGAAGGCGGTCTCAGCAATCACATTATTGGTGGTTCCTGCATGCATGGAACCAAAAGTGACCACTGCCCCTTCAATCGGATCGACATTTCGACTCACGACCGATTGGACTTGGGTAATGAAGTAAGAGGCTGCTACAAGAGCATCATTGGCCTCATGTGGAAAGGCAGCATGCCCTCCCTTTCCTGTAAAGGTGATCTTGACTTCACAGGTCCCTGCAAAAAGGGTACCGGTATTGGTCGCAATGTCCCCCACCTTCAAATCGGGGCGTACATGCAGACCATAAAATTCATCAGGAAGCCAATCGCCAAAAGCATTGTCCTTGTACATGAGCATCCCACCTGCTTCATTTTCTTCAGCTGGTTGGAAAAGAAAGAGCAGGTTATTTTTGGGTTGCACTTGAACCAATTGATCCAAAAGTCCAAGGGCTGTCGTCATGTGCATATCATGACCACAAGCATGCATCCGTCCTTCGTGCTTGGAGGCAAAATCAAGGCCCGTTTGTTCCACAATCGGTAAACCATCGATATCCGTCCGCCAACCAATGGTTTTTTCAGGTGCAGACCCATGGAGATACACCAGGATCCCGGTCCGCCAAGTCCGTTGCTCTACAAAGTCCTTGCCTGCTGTGATCTCTGCGATCCGGTCCAAGAGATAAGCTTGTGTTTCAAATTCTTCCAATCCAATTTCAGGGATTTGGTGCAAATCCCGTCTGATTTTGATTAAGTCCAATGTCATCGTTGTCTTCTTTCTATTAGAAGAGGCTGGGACAAAAGTCCTAGCCTCTCAATTGTCTTTGAATTGTCGAGCAAGACGCAGTGGTTGAGTGGGCTCTACTACGCTGATTTCATCAGCTTTTACAGCCCTACTCAACTGTGCGGAGGTAGGACGACGAAATCGAATTCTAACGAATTACCGATTTCTGTCCCACTCTCATTTCTATCTTACAAATTGCGCAAAGCGTCTTCCAAGGCTGTTTTTTGTTGTGTTTTTTCGTCAATTTCCTTGATGATGCGAGCTGGGACACCAGCTACAACCACATTTTCAGGGACATCTTGAGTAACGATCGCTCCAGCGGCAACGACTGAACCGTTTCCAACTTGAACTCCTTCAATCACAACAGCGTTGGCACCGACCAAGACATTGTCACCGATCCGAACAGGCTCAGCAGAAGCTGGCTCAATGACTCCCGCAAGAACGGCACCCGCACCGATATGGCTGTTTTTACCAACAGTAGCACGACCACCAAGGATAGCCCCCATATCAATCATGGTTCCTGCACCGATTTCAGCACCGATATTGATGACAGCACCCATCATCACGACAGCATTGTCTTCGATCGTTACTTGGTCACGGATAATAGCGCCTGGTTCAATACGCGCATTTAGGTAGCGTTTATCCAGTAATGGGACAGCTGAGTTACGGCCATCTTGTTCTACCACATAATCCTTGTTTTCAGTTAAGTTAGCAAGAAGGGGCTCGATATCTTTCCAGTCACCGAATAAAACATTGCCAAGTTTCGTAACAGAAGCAGGAACAGCTGTTGCCAATTCCCCTTCAAAGGTTACTTTCACATTTGTTTTCTTTTCTGCATTCCCGATAAAAGCGATAATTTCTTGAGCAGACATTTTTTGTGCAGTCATGAGATTCTCCATTCATTTCAATTAAAGGTATTCATATTATACCACAATCCTAGTGAGATGAACACCTAAGGCGACGTGGAAGCTGATGTCGCTGGATCTTCTAGACCCTTGATTTCACTGATGGTACGATTGCTGCCAAAGTGAATAATGACGGAGCGCGAATCAGAAAGCTTATAGTAAAAGGTTAAGAAGGACTCTGAACCCAGCATACTCGACCAAGAAACACTGCTAGGAATTCCTACTGTATTCACAAGATCTGAATAGCTCGTTCCTATTTTCATATTGGCAAAATCTTCTCTGTTTAAGCTACCATTTTTATTGGCTAATCGCTCACTGTTTAAGTTTTTAAAATCAAGAGAAGATAAACGATCAACACCAATATTTGAAAGTAAAACTGTTACGGAAGAAGGAGAGCCTTCAGACTGATACTCCAATTGTGTCATAAAAGGACTGACACCACCTTCTTGGTAGGTTTCTTCTCCACTGCTAGCCTTCCCCAGTACAGCTACCACGTCCTGTGGAGACAGAGAAGTTGAATAATGACGACCTTGATCTCCCTCACTTAAACCAGGAATCAGGGAAATGGCCTTCTCATAGGTCACTTGAAACTGAAATTCCCTCTCCGGAGCAATCAAGCTACTCGTACCACCTCTCAAGATTTCCTTTCTAGTTCCATAAGACAAGCTAGTGCTTCCATATTCACTAGTAGTAGAAGAACTATGAATACCTCCTGAAGCCAGATAGGCAATTAATCCCAGCATGGCCAATAAACCCAAAAAGGCTGCCAGCGAAGACCCTTCACTCTTAGAGGAAGGAGAGTAGGTTTTATCCCTATCCGATTGGGAGTCTCGTACCGTTTGTCTTGGTTCTGAATGCCTGCTTCCCCCTATTGAAGCCAGGTCAGCTTCTGAAATCAAGCGACTCCCACCCTGGTGAGAAGAAGTTGCCTTGATGTCTGTCCGTTGATCGTCCAATGATGTCTCCCTTCTTATACCAACACTAATTTCTTGCCTTTTTTCTTGAATTCCATTACCACTTCTGACTGCCCTGGTAGCTGGTAAGTCGCGCGATACCCCATTCCGCCATCTGACACTTCCCCCCAGATTAAGCGTTGAGGATTTCCTAGTTTCTTAATAAGCTGGGCGAATTCTGCACCTTTGTGCTCTTTTTCAGTAGTGATTTCTTTCTCACTGCTTGTCTTCTCTTTTGCGTCCAACAAATTCGTCGCATCCACCATCGTCAAGCGATACCCCTGGTCTTTCTCTTCTTCAAACCACAAGTTCACACTTTTCTTCCCCTGATCTGTTTGCTTAGCTGCATAAGTCAAGACAAGAACGGTTTGTTCCCCTTGAGCTGTCTTTGTGTAGCGAACTTTTTGTGCTTTTCCCCATTCAGTCACAACTGTTTCCAAGCGGGTTCCTGGTTGCTGACTCTGCTTAAGACGGACTTTCAAATTCGCCACAGCTTCGATGGTCCATTGAAACTGCTTGATTTCTTGATCGTTGCTTACCAAATTCTTGTAATCCTTTGGCTGAAAACGGGAAAGCGTTTGGTCCTCCTTGGTATCGGTTCCCTGCTCTTGCACCTGGATGCTTGCAATCGCAAGTAACAACCCTAAAACAAAACATAAAAACGGCAGCAAGAGGTCTTTTCGATTCTTTTTCATCCACTCGATCATTTGCTTCACCCCTTCTTCGTCAAACGATACTGACCAGTCTGGTCGCGTTCAAATGTCAAAGAGACCAATCCATCTGTCACCTGATAAGACAAGGCTAATACTTGCTTGTCCTTTACAGAGGTCAAACTAAGAGAATTGGGAAGACCTGATTTTTTCAAGACTTCTTCTACTGCCGTTCCCTTTTCCATTTTTCCATCCAAAGGCTTATAGCCTGTAAAATCTGCTAATTTTAAATTCTTTTTGCTCTGATAGTGAGACGATTTTGGCGCAAATCCTTGAATCGAGCTCAAATAAAAATCATGATCCTGCTTTTGAAATTCTATGGTATAAGGATGAATCCCCTGCACAGGAGTCCCATAGCCTAGCTGGACTTGTGCTCCAAAACTCGTATCTTCTTGTGTAAAGCTCGCTGCTTTTCCAAATTTTTTGACGAATGCAGACAAAGTCACCCAACTTTTTTGTACCTTTCCTTCTCCCCTTGCAAGCTCTAATG
>CABKMC010000021.1 GCA_902373455.1 uncultured Streptococcus sp. | reverse complement strand
GTTATGAGTTGAAAATCTTGACGATTTTCACTTGTTTTCCTATTCTTTCACACCACCGATGGTCAAGCCTTTTACAAAGTAGCGTTGGAAGAATGGATAGAGAATGGCGATTGGCACTGTTGCCACAACCACCATAGCCATACGTCCTGTTTCCCGTGGGATGGATTGTACAGCTCCTGCCAATTGGCCGGATACCCCGACATTTTTAGCGATGTAATCCATATTGTTTTGGATTTGCATCAAGAGGTATTGCAATGGGTAAAGGTTGTCACTCTTAATATAGAGAAGGGCGTTGAACCAGTCGTTCCAGAATCCTAAAGCGGTGAAGAGACTAATAGTCGCAATCCCTGGTAGAGAGAGTGGCAAGCAAATTTGGAAGAAAATCCGTGTTTCACTTGCTCCATCGATCCGAGCAGATTCAAGAATGGCTTCTGGAATGGTCCGTTTAAAGAAAGTCCGCATCAAGATGATGTTGAATGGACTAAGCAACATTGGGATGATCAAAGCCCCGATGGTATCACCCAATTGCAAGAGTTGAGTGGTAACAATATAGCCCGGTACCAACCCTGCACTAAAGAGCATACTAAGGAGTGAAAATACGGTAAAGAACTTGCGGTATTTAAAGGTACTCCGTGAGATAGCATAAGCATAGGTTGTTGTGATAAAGACATTACATGCTGTTCCCACAATAGTCACAAACAAGGTAATGAAGAGGGCTTGCAAGATTTTGTCTTTGAACTGTACCAAGAAAAGGTAACCATCAAATCCAAATTTTGCTGGCCAGAATTGGAATCCATGGACTGCCAAACTTTGTTCGTCTGTCAAAGAGATCATGACAACGAAGATGAAGGGAAGTACACAGGTCAATCCGACTAAGGTCAACAACAAGGTAAAGAAGAAGTTGCTCTTCTTACTGAAAGAATGGATCCCGACATTATCAATTTTTTCTTTTTGAATGGTTGATTTTTTCATACGATCCTCCTTTCTAGAAGAGAGCGGCATTCTTATCAATGCGACGGGCAATGATATTTGAGATTAAAACAAGAACCAAACCTACTACCGATTGGTAAAGACCGGCTGCTGCTGTCATCCCGATATCCCCTGACTTGGTCAAACCGTTGTAGACATAAACATCAATAACGTTGGTCACACTATAGAGCGCTCCAGCATTATGCGGGATTTGGTAGAAGAGACCGAAGTCTGCGCGGAAGATATTTCCGACTGCAAGAATGGTCAAGACAGTAATCAAGGAAGACAACTGAGGAATGGTGATGTTGCGAATGCGTTGCCACTTAGACGCACCATCCACGGTCGCTGCTTCATAGTAAGTTGGGTCAATTCCCATGATGGTTGCATAGTACATGACACTACTATAACCAAAGCCTTTCCAAATTCCTAAGAAGAGGAGAAGCGCTGGCCAGATCCACAATTCCGAGTAGAAATTGATGGCTTTCATACCAAACGAAGCTAAGATGTGGTTGACCAATCCTTTGTCCACGTTCAGGAAGGCATCGGTGAAGAAGCTGATGATAACCCATGATAGGAAGTATGGGAAGAGCATGGAGGTTTGAAGCACCTTGACCACTCTTTTTGATCTCAACTCACTAAAGATGATGGCGATCCCAACGGAAACAATCAATCCTAAGAAGATAAATCCTAAGTTGTACAAGACCGTATTTCTTGTAATAATGTAGGCATCTTTGGAACTAAAGAGGAACTTGAAGTTGTCAAAGCCAACCCACTTACTCTTCATGACACTGTCGATGAAGCCCTCTCCTGTGATATGATAGTCCTTAAATGCTACGATATTCCCAAAAACCGGAATATAGAAGAATAAGATTAACCACGCTGCACCCGGTAAGACCATTAAAAGAAAAATGAAATTTTCTCTCAGAGTCCTTACAAACTTTTTCATTTAACTCCCCCCTTTGAGCCTTGAGCGTGCTTTTGCTTTGGTAGCGTTTACAATACTTATTATAAGATAGCCATTTTCTATTTTCAAACTCCTAATTATAGAAAAAATTCTACAAATTTATGACATGGCTTTAAAAAAGGAGTAGAAAAGGGCGATTGTAAACACAGCACCTCTTCTACTCCTATCCACCGTGGATAAGACATCTGTCATCCAACTTGGCATTTTTACGTTGTATAAATAGTTGAGGCAGTCGCAATGGTATGCCATTGATTAGCTGTTGTGGCTGCGAAATCCTGATCTCCGTAGAAATCGTTGAATGGCAATATCTCTACTTCTAGTTCATCGATACGTGTGATGGAACCGGATAGATAGTCCTCCATACGGCTTTCTGCTCGCTTGATGCGTTGCAAGAGTCCTCCCATACGGATGTCTACGGTATCCAAGCCAAAGACCTTGTTTTCTTTCAACCATTGTTGACTAAAGAGCTTGTGGAAGGTTTCAATCTGGCTTCTGAGTTTTGGTAATTCTTCCCGAGCAATTTGTTGCAAGCTCTCTTTATCACCTGTTTGATAGGCTTGACGAATGCGTCGTCCCACATCCACTTTACTACTTAAAATGGCATTCAACTGAGCCTGGGTTGCAAAGAGATAGACGTAGACGCCCGCTTTTTCTTTGATAGCAGTAAGAGTCTCAGCTGCCTGGGCAAAGTGTGGTTTGTCCTGTTCAGGAGTCATGTGCTTGTCAAGGATTGGACAGAGGACATCCTGATAAAAGACATAGCGGTTGGGGTTGATACCATGTATATTACCTGGTAGGTCTGGCAAGAGGTTGGCTAGATCCAGCTGCATGAAGTCCTCAACTGATAGACCTGTATTGGTCTTGAAGTGGGCAGATAGACGCTCTAAATCATTGCGGTAGCTGAGTTCCGCCCAGATTTGTAAGCTAGGCAGGATCGAGAACTGGGCCGTTTCACCACCGTTGTCCCCCCAACCTGTCACGATGACTTCCTTGATCTGGTTGGCACGGCAGGCTTTATTGGCTTCTACTGAAATGAGACGACTGAAATGGTTGTGGGGCGTAAAACCAATCCATTTCCAGGCACCACCTGCAAAGGCGATATCCTGGCTAATCTTGTGGTGATTACGGAAGTTTCGGTTGTATTTTTCCTCGCTATCTTGATAATAATCCCAGTAAACCAAGGTGACACGGTCTTTGAGACGGTCTAGGTAAACACGCGTTTCCTCTGGAATTTCTACCTCACGGTCGTACTGGCCATCTGCTGACATGAGCTTAAAGAACATATCGCTCCACATCTGGCAGTGGAAACCATACTTGTCCGCAATATCCAAGACGCGCTCCAAGTGTTGGCACATGAGAAGACTCCGATCCACCACACCGTTCAAGATGAGGTAGCGTCCCAAACCAACTAGGTGAGCTTCATCCATCCCGATGTTGACCTTGCGAGTTTGTAATTTAGATAACGTCGCAAACATGCCGTCAATCAGGTCATAAACTTTTTCTTCACCGATGAGGAGAATGTCTTCTACATCGCGGAGTTGCTGGACTTCCTTAACCCCCCATTTGACAAAGGCTGACAAGTGGGCCAAGGTCTGAATGCATGGGACAAAGGTCATGTCAAACTGCTGGGCGTAGGCTTCAATTTCTTGTAACTCTTCAGCAGAGTATGCTCCACGGAAATAACCAAAGTAAGGTTGTCCCTCGATTTGATAAGTGTCTTCCATGTAGAGCTCAAAAGTTGAATAACCCATAAGAGCTAAGACCTCAATCATCTGCTTGGCAGATGCGACATTGAGCACGGCATTGCGCGAACAGTCCGCCATATAGGCTAAATCTTCATAGGCCGCCTGCTCTTCAATCTCTACCTTGTCCCCTTCTGCTAAAGCTGTTGCTAGCACAGATAAAGCACGGTAGAGTTGATGAGGTTTACGGTAGGTCAGTTGATACTGCCCCTTCTCCCCCTTGATAGAGATAGAAGCTTGGTCAGACTGAGCGACTGCCACTTCTACATCTGGTAGAGAAATGTGATTTTTTAATACTTCGATAGATTGGGCTTGTTTGGGACTAAGTCCTGTAAAAGTTACCATTGGTTTTCCTCCTGTAACCAGTTGACAAGGGCACCGTAGAGATTGGCATCTGCCTGATAGGTGCAGGCTTGAATGACTGGAGCGATGGTATATTCTTCATATCTGTCCACAAAGGCGTCCACTGCTTTTTGAACCCCTTTGATAAAATCTGGGTTTTGACTGATAGAGCCACCTAGGCTAATCACATCTGGGTCAATGAGATACTGGATATTGAGCAGTCCTTGAGCAAGATTACGATTCATGCGCTCAATGGCTTCCTGGCAAAGGGCATTGCCGGCTGCAGCCTCTTGGTAGACCTTACGTCCATCCCAGTCAGACTGACCTGATTTTTCAATCACATAGCGAACCATGTTTCCTGTAGAAGCGAGTTGTGACCAGTTGTTGAGCTTTTCTGCTGGTTCGATGGTTGTCATGTAGCCAAACTCACCACCCAAACCATGGCGGCCACGGTGAAGCTTACCATTGATAATCATAGCCCCACCAATCCCTGTGCCAATGACAACACAGGCTGCATTTTCAATCTCAGGATGAGCCAGCAGTTCACTAAGTCCAACACAGTTGGCATCATTTTCTAGATGGACAGGGAGTTGGTGATGAGCAAGCGCTTCATACCATGAAAAACCATGGATGTAAGGAATGGCACTGATCCCCTCAATCACCCCGGTTTCTTGATTAACTGCACCTGGCACACTCATAGCAATCCCACGATAGTCCTGTTCTGACAAGCGTTGGTCCAACCAAGCCAATAAATCTTCTAGAGTTTCTGGAGTTGGGGTGCTGGTCTTATCTAAAATCTTTCCATCAGGAGTTAGACTAGCAAACTTAATACCAGTCCCTCCGATATCAATCGTTGCAATGGTCATTGCTTTTACCTGTAAAAAGGAGCGAGTCAGCAGTCGGTTCTTACTTTTTCGCTCCTCCTTTCCTTTTATTGTTTCTTCAGCTGCAACCAGCTATACTTCTTCTTTTTTAATCCATTCTGTCCGGATTTCTTGCGGTGCCAATAAACCTGTATGGACCGGATACGGTTGTTCCAGAAGATCGACAACCGTTTGTTGTCCTTCTGACACGCGCACATTTTCTTGGCTCATATTGTAATAGCGAAGGATGTAACCTTCTTCATTTTCTGCTACCTTAAAGGCTGTTGGACAAACCTGAGGATGTATCAAGGCTGTATGCTTGAGTAAGCTACCAGATGCCGCTACACTTCCTTCTTGTTTTTCAACTTGGAGGCTAGTCATCGGTGCCTGTAAAGCCTTAGCTCGGCGATAAGCTGAAAAACGATCCTGAGCTTGGTGGCATTCCACTGCATATTCCACCTCAAAGGCCCGCAAGCATTGTGCTTCTGGTGTTGGGAAATAGCCCCAGTCACCAAGTTCTCCAGAAGCCCGAAGAATGGTCACGGCAACGGTATCATCCCCTAAAATTTCATATTCATGTAAACCTTTATTGGCTACTGTTACCCCTTTGACGTCATCATACAAGCTGACGAAAGCTTGCTGGTGTTGGGGATTTTCAGGATTTTCCCAAGAAGCGGCCGGTTTATTTGGCCGTGTCACCACCTCATAAATGCTTTCCGAGTCGTTGCTTGGACGCGTGTTATGAGTTTTCACCAAGAGGCGGATACGGTGATCCTTGGCTGTATTGGTGAAGCGCGTCTTGAAGCGAATTTGCGGATCATCTACAAAGATGATCATCTCCGTTTCAAGAGGGATAGTTGTCAGCTCTTCTGAGCGTCTTGCCTGGCGGTTCATAAACTCGATAATGCCTCTTTGCTCCGCATCCAATTGTTCATCTGCGCTGACTGGAATGGTCAAGTCATGCTTGAGCAAGATTTTGGCATAGCGAGCATTGTTTTCCAAGACCTCATAAGCTGTTAAGTCCGCATAGATTGGCTCTGTCCCTTTTGGTTGGAAGTAGATATATTCATTTCCGATATCACCTCGGTCTTCGAAGCGAAGGAAATCCTCATAAGCCTCATTGGTCGTTTTATCATAGAGGGTCAAACCTTCATCGATACTAAGGGTTACAAATGGTGTATCGATCACCCCATTTTGGAACAGACCATCATGATGAGGTGCTTTACCTTCTAAGAGCTGGAAGGTCGTCCAAGACAAGGCTGCCAAATGAACCGGAACCGTCACGCGCACTTGACGTGCAATATAGGGTTGGCGGAATTTATCCTTAGGCAGGGTATAGCCAAAGCTTGCTCCCAAGTCTTCAATCTCTGCTTCTACAAGATGCCCATCTAAATCTTCTACGTGGTAGTCTGGCAAGGTCAAAGCAGCCATTTTCTTGAAGCCCTCTGTCGGGTGCAATTCCTTAAATGGACAAACTGCCACATCGACAATCGTGCTGACAGTATCCACCTTATTGTGCAAGCCAGTGTTGATGACCGTAAAGAGGTGCTCACTCTGCGCTTTTTGAGTTGCTAGTTTGCCCTTCCATTCGTTGAGAAGGTTGGTCTTTACAAAGTTTCCAACTTGGTTGACCTTGGCAAAACGAACTTCCATTTCGCGGTGAACATCATCCACGCTACATCCACAAATACTATCGTGTGGCGCATTTTGCAAGAGCGTCTTCCAGGCATAGGTCAACTGATCCTTGTGGTGATGACCACCAGTGATGATGGTCAAAGGTTCGACCACTTGCTCGAGTAAGTTGCTATTTTCTTGGAAGGCTTGCTTGAGATAAATCCGAGAAGAAGACGTATTTGCCAGTGTGTACCAACCATCGGTTTCCTGACTGGTCAACTCACCTGTGACCGTTGATAATTGTTCAGGAAGTGCACTTTCTACTGCTTGGACATATTCGTCAAATGAGCTATGAATAAAGGTCACGTCAGGGAAGAGTTCGTTGGCCACACGAATGGCTTCACTCAAGTTTCGTTGAACCGGTTGGTGGTCACAACCATTCATCATCAACCATTGGTTGGTCGATGCATAGTCACGAACATCTGCCAATTTTTGTTTCCAGAAAGCCAAAGCTTCATCTTTATCTACTGGAATTTCATTCCCATTACTGTACCAGTTGGCAAAGAGAATGCCCAGCACACGGCTACCATCCGCCCCTTGCCAGTACATTTCAGAAAATTGAGAGGTGAATTGCTCATCTCCAAGAACTTGGTTGTCAAATCCGATTGGTTTGACCCCACGCCCAAAGGCCGCTACGTGAATGCCTGATTTTTGAAGGATTTGAGGAGCTTGTCCCATATTTCCAAAGGTATCAGGGAAGTAACCGATTTGAGTAGATTTGCCCCATTTGGCACATTCCGCTTGTCCAATCAAGGTATTGCGAACATTGGCTTCACTGGAAATCAAGTAATCATCCTGCAAGATATAGAAAGGACCAATCTTGAGCTTGCCTTCGTCGATATAACGCTGCACCTTGTCGCGATTTTCAGGGCGAATTTCTAAATAGTCATCAAGGACAATGGTTTGCCCATCCAAGTGGAAGCTTTTGAATTCAGGATCATTTTCGAAAAGATCAAACAGATTGTCAAACAGTTCCACCAATTGCATGCGGTGGCTTTCAAAAGGTAGATACCACTCACGATCCCAGTGACTGTGAGAGATGATATGTACAACAACATTTTCCATGAGTAAAACCTCATTCTAACTTAAATTTTTAATGTTTTAAATATAAACTTGTGATTCTAACAAGAATCAGTGAAGCTAAAGCGTGCTCCTTATACTCAATGAAAATCAAAGAACAAACTAGGAAGCTAGCCGCAGGCTGTACTTGAGTACGGCAAGGCGAAGCTGACGTGGTTTGAATTTGATTTTCGAAGAGTATTAACGAATATCCAAGTAATCCAAGACTAATTCGCAGAACATCATGTTGGCCCAAGAGAACCATTCGCGCGAGTATTTAGTCGGATCATCTACGTGGAAGCTTTCGTGCATAACACCTGTTCCGCCATCACATGCAACTAGTTGGTCTAGCAAGTATTTTTTCTCAGCTTTATCTGTAGCTGTTAAGCCTTGGATAGATAGGGCAATCGGCCAGATGTAGCGATAGAAGGTATGAGAACTTCCGAGTCCACTTGCGTACTTCCCTTCATAGAAGTAAGGATTTTCAGGGCTCAAAATAGTGCGACGAGTGGCTTGATAGACTTCATCGTTGACATCACAGTAACCCAGATAGGGAGCGGCCAACAAGCTTGGCACATTCGGATCGTCCATGATGCTAGCATTTCCTAGACCATCCACCTCAAAGGCATAGATTTTCTCGCCCTTGCTGTTAGTGGTGTAGGCGTAGTTTTCAATCCCTTCTTGAATCTCAGTCTGCAGACGTTTGGCATCAGCAATAACGCTCTCGCTATCGGCTAGATGCAACTCTGCAAAGATTTCTTGCACATAACCCAAGACAACCACTGCAAACATATTGGATGGAATCAGATAGCTATACTGACAGCAGTCATCACTTGGACGAAAGGCTGACCAGGTCATCCCTGTCACGGCAAAATCAGGACCAAAACCATCATTTACCAAAGTGTCTTCCTTACGATCAGTATCACGAACAAAGCGATAAGGAGAGTTCTTGTGGTCTTGCTCCACCGTCCAGAGATGAAGGATTTCCTTGGTCGCCGTAACAAAAGTTTCATCAAACTGGCTAGTCTCACCAGTTTCTTTCCAAAGGAGATAAGCTAATTGCAAGGGATAGCAAAGCGAATCCACTTCATACTTGCGTTCCCAAATCCAGACATTGAGATCCGTATGGTCTGTTTCGTGGTGACCCTTCCAGTTTTCCTCAATATTAAAAGAGTTAGCATAGGGATCCTTGAGAATCAAAGTCATCTGACGTTTAACCAAACCAGCAATGGTCTGGCGCAAATGAGGGTCTCTTTTAGCCACATGAAGATAAGGTCTTAATTGAGCAGTAGAGTCACGCAACCACATAGCTGGGATATCCCCTGTTAGCACAAAGGTTGAACCGTCTTCTAAAATTTCAACTGTATTGTCTAAGGTATCTGTGTAGCAACGTTCAAAGACATCCACCCATTCAGGGTACTCCTTGGCACGTTCTGCTACTTGGTCCAGCCATTCTCGTACGATTTCTTTTGAATAGGTCATTTATTTTCCTCACACGTATCGATTCTTTCCTATTCAGTATAAAAGATTTCAGATGGGAAATACATACGCAAACTATAGCCCTTTTTCTACAAAATTTTCCATTTGATAAAAACGCTATCATATCTGACAACACTTTGATACAATGAAGAAAATATCACTGCGTGTTCAAAGAAAAACACAGACCATTTAAGGTTGATGAAGAAAAAGGAGACAAGATGCACACAACTTGCCAAACCATTGATACCCGCTGGGGAAGCGATAATCATCCCCACTATTCGCACGGAAACACCCTCCCTTATACCGGAGTTCCTTTTGGAATGAACTACTTCCTTCCTCAGATGACAGATGAACGAGGGGCTTGGTTTTTCAACCCCAATCTCCCTATTTTTCAGGGGTTTCGCCTCACCCACCAGCCTAGTCCTTGGATCGGAGACTACGCTTGGTGCATCATCACTCCCATCACAGGAGAAGTTACAAGTTCCGACCTCTTCCGTCGCCAGAGCAGTTATTCGATCAAAGAAGCTCTTTTTCAGCCCCACTACCTCCGTATTTTTTCGGAACGTTATCAGATTCAAAGCGAGCTGGTTCCAAGCCGCTACGGGGCTGTCATGCGCTTTCAAGCGCCAGAAAAATTGACTCTCTGCTTTCATGCAGCAAATGAACTAGAGGACTTGACCCTTACAGACCACACCTGTCACTTCCACATTCTGGATCAGGCCCACACCGCAGATACTCCCTACTCTTTCTATCTCCAGTGGCAATTTAGCCAGCCAATCGAGAACGTCACTCACATCGATCAAGATCTTTTTCTCACCTTTGCTAGCAAGGAAGTGACCGTTCAATTAGGAAGCTCTTATCTGTCCCAAGACATGGCTTACAGTCATCTTCCCCACCTTTCTTTAGAAAAAGCTAAAAAAGAAGCAGCCGATCAATGGAATCAGCTACTAAAACGAATTGAAGTGAAAGATAACGGAGGATGTGATCAAGCCTTTTTCGACCATTGCCTGTACCGACTCCTCCTTTTTCCTCAAACCTTTTATGAAACAGATACCAAGGGAAATGATTGGCACCTGGATGTCACCCATAATGAAATCAAACCAGGAAAAGCTTATACGAATGTCGGTTTTTGGGATCTCTTCCGAACATCTTTTCCGCTCTTTAGCCTTGTCTACCCCGATTACTATCGTCACTTCCTCGAAGGATTTTTAAATACATACCAGGATACTGGTTTTCTACCAAAATGGTTGGCCCCAGATGAACGAGGGATGATGCCAGGCACTCTCATTGATGGAGTCTTCGCAGATGCTGTCACAAAAGGGATTGCACCAGACCTACATGAAAACATGCTGACAGCCATGCTCCAGACAGCCCAAAAAACGGATCCCACGCAACATTTTGGTCGCCATGGCAATGAAAGCTACAAGCTACTTGGCTACTTACCTGAAGATTTTCACGAAAGTGTTAGCCACAGCCTCGATTATGCTTATAGTGATTTTTGCATTGCCACCGTCGCCAAGCAATTAAGACATATAGAAACAGCCACTCAGTATGCTACTTCCAGTCTCGCCTACCGAAATTTATATGATGCCCAAACGGGTTTCATGAGAGCGCGATCCACCAATGGGAAGTTTAAAGCCCCCTTCTCTCCTACCAGCTGGGGAGGAGATTATGCAGAATGTTCTGCAACCCAGGCTACTTTTGGAGCCTTACACGACCTCTCCGGCCTGATAGAGCTAATGGGCGGTAAAAAAGCCTTCACCCAACGACTGCTGGATTTAGCCAATCAAAAACCTCAATTTGATGTAAAAGGGTATGGCTATGAAATCCACGAAATGAGTGAGATGGCCCAGGCTCCATTTGGGCAGATCGCCATCTCCAATCAGCCCAGCTTTCACATTCCCTACCTCTTCCGCCACAGCCTTCACCCCGAATATACCAATCTCCTTATCCACCAGATCCGTTCCCAAGCTTTCCATCAAGATTTCCAAGCCTATCCAGGTGATGAGGACAACGGTAGCCTATCTGCTTGGTACATCTGGTCGGTCCTTGGACTCTACCCAACCTGCCCAGGAAAACCAATCTATGATCTAGGGCTCCCTCTCTTTAAAGAAGTTCTTCTCCATCTTCCAAACCATGAGCTCAAAATTTGCGCTAACTCCCATACTACAGGTGCCTATTTCATCCAAAAGGCCCGATTAGATGGCAAAGACCAGCAAGAGATTGCCCACCAAGATCTCCTTGAAGCCCAGCTGCTTCAGTTCGATCTTTCTTGGCTCCCCCCACATCCATAAAAAAGTCGTCTGCTATCAGACGACTTTTTTCTGTTATTCATCTCCTACATGATAGTAGATCGATCCTTGTTCCCCAAAACTAGCGATACCAACACCAGACCACAAGCGGTTCTTAGAGGCATCGGATGTATCCTTAAAGACGACTTGTCCCTGATCATCGACCTGATCACCAATGATTACTCCCGCAGGAATATACTCCAACAAGAAGCCACCATCACGACCACCATAGATCCCTTCTGAGGCTGTCCCATAATCCGTCAAAGAAGCACCATAGCCCTCCAACTCTTGTGAAACCAACCCTTTGTCGTTAAAGACCAGCTTGTTTCCTTTATCATCTTGCCAGACACCAGCAATACTGCTGTAATCTCCATTGGCAATAGCCTCGAGATCCATTTTCTTCACTTCTTTTT
>CABKMC010000020.1 GCA_902373455.1 uncultured Streptococcus sp. | reverse complement strand
GATTCAAATACGCCAGGACCGTCAGGACGTGTAATGATGACAGATTCTGAACCGACTTTAGAAGTGGCGGTCTTGTTTCCAGGATTTCCTGGAGTGCTATCCCATTCTGCTTTGTATGAGAATCCACCTTTGACATTTTCGTTCATTGACTCGATTGCTTTTTTAAAGGTAAAAGTAATCTTTTTGTTTGTCATCGAAATGGTTGCGACTTCAGCTCCATTAGCTTGGAGTGATTGTGTTGCGATTTCAGTGATATTGACACCTTCTGGAGCATCAATGGTAAATGTATCACCGTCTTTAACTGATTTACCAGTTAAATCCCAGTCAAATGAAAAGGTAACCTTTTGTCCATTTGTTTGGGCCTTTAAGTTGGTGACGGTTGGTGAAACAGTGGCCGCGCTTACGGGTTTGATCACAGACAAGCCCAAGGCTACCACACCGATGATAGCTACAAATGCAACTATCTTTTTATAAAGAGATTTCAATTGGCCTCATTTCCTTTCTTCTGCCTGCCCTTTCCGAGGCTTTTCTATATAGTGATATATCCTAAAATAGAAAGGCTTCTAATTTCTACTCCATGAAACCAGCTGCCTCAGTTTAGGATAGATCGATGAATTATATGCTCCCCTTTATGTATTAAAGGAAAACAAACTCACCGACAACATCAGTTCAAACCCTCTAACTACGTTTGTTTAGATAGAAAAACAAGGGAAATGACAAGCGTCATAATGTTAAAGTGATAATAAACGTTACAAATTTTAACAGAATAATCATCCCATTGCATATTTAAAAGATTATTATCAACATTATTATATTCTTTTAGTATGATAAGTCAAGTTAAATGCAACAAAAATAACGAAAAATGTTGATTTTTGTTTTTGTATAGGTCGACCTTTTATTTCCCGCCATTTTAGCCTTTCATGATATAATATTCAGATAAGAAAAAGAGGAGACCAAAAGCTAGATGATCACTTCAAAATACGATTGGCAGTTAGCTTCGCCAAGTGCAGATGAGGCCTTTTTAGCCCTTGCCAAAAAAGCAGGCCTAGAATCATCCGTAGCAACCTTGTTGTATGAGCGTGGCATTCAGACCAAAGAGGATTTAGAAGACTTTTTAGAACCCAAGCTGGAGAAGCTACACGACCCTTATTTGCTCCATGATATGGACAAGGCAGTGGAGCGCATCCGACGGGCCATTGAAGATTATGAGCAGATCCTCATCTACGGTGACTATGACGCGGACGGGATGACCTCGGCCTCTATTATGAAGGAAACCTTGGAGCAGATGGGTGCAGAGGTGCAAGTCTACCTCCCCAACCGCTTTACAGACGGCTATGGTCCCAATGAGAGTGTCTACAAATACTTTATCGAGCAGCAAGGCATTTCCCTGATTGTCACGGTGGACAATGGGGTCGCGGGCAATCAAGCCATTGCCATGGCTCAAGCGATGGGAGTCGATGTTATCGTGACGGACCACCACTCCATGCCAGAGGTTTTACCGGATGCATATGCGATCATTCATCCCGAGCATCCAGATGCGGATTATCCTTTCCATTATCTAGCAGGATGTGGTGTGGCCTTTAAGTTGGCCTGTGCCCTCCTAGAGGAAGTACCAGTCGATCTCTTAGACCTGGTAGCAATTGGGACCATTGCTGACATGGTCAGCCTGACAGATGAGAATCGGATTCTGGTCAAATACGGCCTGGGTGTTCTCCAACATACCCAGCGCATGGGCTTGCAGGAACTCTTGGAGATCGCAGGGATTCGTCCGGAGGATATCAATGAAGAAACAGTTGGTTTTCAGATTGCTCCTCGTCTCAATGCCCTTGGACGCCTCGATGATCCCAATCCGGCCATTGAACTCCTGACAGGATTTGACGATGAAGAGGCGCACGAGATTGCCCTCATGATTCATCAGAAGAATGAAGAACGAAAAGAGATTGTTCAAAGCATCTACGATGAAGCAAAAACCATGGTCGAGCCGAGCTTATCCGCTCAGGTCTTGGCCAAGGAAGGCTGGAATCCAGGGGTCCTTGGTATTGTCGCTGGTCGTTTGTTGGAAGAGCTTCATCAGCCGGTCGTTGTTTTAAGTATCGAAGATGGACGGGCTAAAGGAAGCGCTCGGAGTCCTGAGTCGGTCAATATCTTTGAGGCCCTCGATCCCCACCGGTCGCTCTTTGTCGCCTTTGGAGGGCATGCCGGTGCAGCAGGGATGACGCTCGAGGTGGACCAACTCCCTGCCTTGTCTCAGGCTCTTACGGATTACATTGCAGAACAAGAGATTGATCTCAGCAGCAAGTCTAGCTTAGCCATCGACGAGGAACTGCATCTAACAGAACTAACGCTTGAAACCTTGAAAAGCTTTGATCGCTTGAGTCCTTTTGGCATGGACAATAAAAAACCAGTCTTTCTGATCCGTAATTTCAAGGTAGAAGGGGCACGCTCGATGGGAGCTGGCAATACCCACTTGAAACTCAAAATTTCTCAAGAAGATGCGACCTTTGAGGTGGTGGCCTTTGGCTTGGGAAGCTTAGAGGCAGAGTTTGCGCAGGCGCAAGACCTGGAGTTAGCTGTGCAGTTGTCGGTCAACCAATGGAATGGTCAAACGACTCTCCAGCTCATGCTGGTTGATGCGCGTGTGGACGGTGTGCAGCTCTTCAATATCCGCTCTAAAAATGCCAGCCTCCCTGCAGGTGTTCCCGTTCTGGATTTTACCCAAGAACTGCCAGATCTGACAGGCGCACCCGCGGTTGTAGTTGGAAATATCCCTGAGGATATAGAGCAACTACGGCAAATCTTCCAAGAGCATGATTTCCAGGCTGTCTATTTCAAAAATGAGATCGCCAAAGCCTACTATCTAACAGGATACGGTAGCAGGGACCAGTATGCCAAACTCTATAAAACCATCTACCAGTACCCAGAGTTCGATGTCCGCTACAAACTCAAAGACCTAGCAGCCTATCTCAAGATCCAGCAAATCCTCTTGGTCAAAATGATTCAGATCTTCCAAGAGCTGGGCTTTGTGACCATTGAAAATGGCATCATGAAGGTCAATAAAGAAGCAGAAAAACGCGAAATCGCAGAAAGCAGCATCTACCAAAACCTCAAACAAACGGTGAAAGAGCAGGAGTTGATGGCCCTTGGAACGGTTCGTGAAATCTACGACTATCTGACAGGACAGCCCTCATGAAAAAACACCTAAAAAAATTCCTCTGTCTCAGCCCCTTGTTGCTTTTAGCTCTTTATTGGTTGGGAATCTACCTGAGCTTGAGGAACCCCATGGAAGAAATTAACTACTCTGAAAATGGTGGATGGATGCGCTATGTGATGTTTAAGCCCTTTACAGAGACAATCAGTAGCGATCGCATCTGGAAAGAAGATGAAGGATTTCAAATGTATCCCTATTCAGATAAAATCGTTGGAGGACAAGACGACCTGTCCGTCATGATTTTTTGAGACAGTTCGGAATGGGTTTATAGGTATAAATATCAGTTAAAAGAAAATGTATCGGTTCGTATGATGTTCAAATACAATTCTAAAAAAAGAGCATTGATTCAAGAAGAAGTCTATCTTTATGCGGATGATCAAGAAGTAGAGGGTAGTGATTTTCTAAAGAAACTTGCCGCCTATGGCAAAGACCGTGCTTGGTTGAAAAACCAAAGCAAGAAGGTCGCCGAGCAATATATCCTGGGTACTTGGTTTAGGAATGGAAGCTCGCGTTACTCCTTGAAAAACCTAGGTGATATGAAAATTAAGTACAATAAATTGATAGAAGAATAGTAAGGATGTTTCCAATTCCAATCCCGCATCTTTTTCAGGTGTGGGATTTTTACTGTTGCTGCAGGTGTGGGAAAATGATTTGGCAAAAAATGATGCAAGTTAGTAGAATTCATGGTATAATGGAATGTAAAAAATTTTTTATGAAAGAAAGTTAACCATGAATTTAAAAGATTACATTGCAAGCATTGAGAACTATCCACAAGAAGGAATTACCTTCCGTGATATCAGCCCTTTGATGGCAGATGGCAATGCTTATAGTTATGCGATTCGTGAAATCGTTCAATACGCAACAGATAAGAAAATTGACATGATCGTTGGTCCTGAAGCGCGTGGGTTCATCGTTGGATGTCCGGTCGCTTTTGAGTTGGGAATTGGATTTGCGCCTGTTCGTAAGCCTGGTAAATTGCCACGTGAAGTCATCTCTGCTGACTACGAAAAAGAATACGGTGTTGATACCCTCTGCATGCACGCGGATGCCATCAAACCAGGTCAACGTGTCCTCATCGTTGATGACCTCTTGGCGACTGGTGGTACGGTGAAAGCAACCATCGAAATGATCGAAAAACTCGGTGGGGTCGTTGCAGGGTGTGCCTTCTTGATCGAGTTGGATGATTTGAAAGGTCGCGAAGCGATTGGCGATTACGACTACAAAGTCTTGATGCATTACTAATATAGTCTAATACTATAACTGGCTACAGAAAAACCATAATTGAAAACTATAAGCTCCTATCATATAATGTTAGTTAAGAACTTGTAAGATGGGAGCTTTTTATGCCAATTACTCTAGATAAAAAATTACCAGCAGTCGATATCCTTCGTTCAGAAAATATTTTTGTCATGGATGATGTTCGGGCGACTCACCAGGATATTCGGCCGATGAATGTTCTCATTCTTAATCTGATGCCGACCAAGGTTGCAACAGAAACCCAGCTCTTACGGCTCCTTGCCAACACGCCCTTGCAGATCAATGTAGATTTTCTCTATATGACGAGCCATGAATCCAAGAATACAGCGGCTGAGCATTTGGAGAGCTTCTACAAGACCTTTGAGGATATCAAGGATAATTACTATGACGGTTTGATTGTGACAGGAGCTCCTGTCGAAAAGATGGACTTTGAAGAAGTGGACTACTGGGATGAGTTGACCCAGGTCTTTGAATGGGCCAAGCGTCATGTTTTTTCCACCTTGCACCTCTGTTGGGGAGCTCAGGCTGGTCTCTACCACCGTTACGGGATTCAAAAAGTAGAGCTCTGTGACAAGCTATCCGGTATCTATGACCAAGCTGTGGTGCGTCCGGAAAGTCTGCTCATGAGAGGCTTTGACGATCGCTTCCTTGCCCCTCATTCTCGCTATACAGATATTCCTTTGAAAGAAGTCCTTGAAAAGAGCAACCTTCAAGTGATCGCTCAG
Organism: uncultured Streptococcus sp.; assembly: GCA_902373455.1. Lineage (GTDB taxonomy): Bacteria > Bacillota > Bacilli > Lactobacillales > Streptococcaceae > Streptococcus. The sequence goes on along the minus strand of CABKMC010000020.1, from coordinate 7,396 downwards.
GGAAATGAAGTTGGCCTTTCCATCATTGCCAGTCCAGACATGCGTGAGGTGTATAGCTTTGGCCATCTGGAGTATGATCGCGATACGCTGGCTAAGGAATATAACCGAGATGTCAAGGCAGGCTTGGATCCGGATGTTCCTAAGAATTACTTTGATGGGGATGATGCCAGCACAGAGCCTCGCATTCGTTGGAATCTAGCTGCGACAACCTTCTTTAGTAATTGGATCAACTATGCGGTTTATCAAGAAACACCTTACCGCTTGGAAGAATTGGAAAAAGATATTTCATTTTATGGTTACCTATAAAGGGGAATTATGACATATTCACAAGCATTTAAGTATGGCAACTTGGTTCTTCCAAGTGCCTTGCTTTTTCATTATCATGAATTGTTTGACCAAGCAGATGACTACTTGGTTTGGCAGTTTTTCTTCCTTCAAAATACGACCGGTCAAGAGACCTTGACTCCCAATCAGATTGCCAGTCATCTGGGAAAAACGGTGACAGAGGTCAATCGGATTATGTCCAATTTGACCACCAAGGGACTTCTTCAATATCGGACCATTGAGCTCAATGGAGAAATTGAGGCCATCTTTGATGCGACCATTGCCCTGGAACGCTTGGATGAAATTTTAGAGGCTCAGACACAAGGGAAGGCCCAGAGTGCTCCTGCCAAGGGAAATGTCATCAAGGACTTGGTGGAAACCTTCCAACAAGAACTGGGACGACTCTTGACACCTTTTGAGATTGAAGACCTGACCAAGACCGTGCGCGAGGATCAGACAGATCCAGATGTGATCAAGGCAGCGCTACGAGAAGCTGTCTTTAATGGCAAGCCTCACTGGAAATATATCCAGGCCATTTTGCGAAACTGGCGCAGTGAAGGTATCAATAGCCTGGTCCAAGTAGAGGCGAAACTACAAGAACGCGAGCAAGCCAACCCACGCAATGTGACGGTTTCAGACGATTTCTTGAAGGCCATGGATTTGTGGAAGGATTAAAAAAGCTAGCACTTTATAAAAGTGCTAGTTTTTGCATTTATAGATGGTCTGCGTAGGCTTTTTTTAGTCTTCTAAGGAGTTCTTGTTTTTCCTCTTCACTAGCAAAGGAAGCCTGGATGGCATCGACATTGTGCTGGTAAAAGTCAGCTTCCTTGGTTTGGAAATGCTGATGGTAGAGGGCATATTCCTTGGTTAAATCCGTATCAGATACAGTCCGGTTATCGGTATTGATACTGATCCGAGCACCGGCTGATTTCATCTTCAGATAAGGGAAATCTTCTATAGTCGGCGCTGCTTTTGTTTGGAGGTTGCTGGTCAAGCAGAGTTCACCAGTGACCCCATTTTCAATAAAGGATTGGAGTAAGGCTGGTTCATGAGATAGAGCCGTTACGTGGCCATTGCGTTTGATGCAAAATGCAATCGATTGGGCTACAAAGTGTGGGCAATGACACTCACCTGCGTGAAGTGTCATAGGACGATGGTAACTCTTGACTTGCTCGATTAAAGGTCGAATATCTTCTGGAGAGTAGTTGTGCTCATCCCCAGCAAAGTCAAAGCCAACAAAATCTTGATCCCTAACTTGGTTGGCTTCTGCAAGAATGCGAGAGGTGAGTTTTGGATCCGACTGGCGCATGCCACAAACGAGGGCTTTGGCTGTAATGCCAAATTCATCCTGTGCTTGGCGCAATCCTTCACAGACAGCATCGATAGTTTCTGGGACGGTGAGTCCTTGGTCCATGGACAATTCTGGTGCAAAACGAACCTCGATGTAGAGGACATTTTCCAGAGCAGCTTGCTTAGCCACATCGTAAGCCGCAAGCGTCAAGGCTTCCTTGGTTTGAAGGAGAGGGCAAATGTAATCAAAGGCCTCCAAATAGTCCAAGAGATTCTCACAGTGGGCAGGGGCAGTGACATGGTGTTTGAGCTCTTCATCGCTAGCAGGGAGGTCAATATTGGCCAGGGCTGCCAATTGACGAATAGTCGGAAGAGACAAGGAACCGTCTAAGTGACAGTGGAGTTCCGTCTTTGCCAAACTATGAAAATCGATCGTGGACATGGTTTTCTCCTTAAAATGTATTTTTTCTATACTATCATTTTAACCAGAAAAGTCAAGTAAAGCTAGCGTAGCAGATTTTTGAAAGGGAGCCCGAGATTTGATATGCTAGGTGAAGCGAAATAAAGGAGAGAAAGATGTCAGACTATCAATTACCAGAAGTATGGAAAGCACCGAGCCAAATGGGTGGAGCCTGGGGTGGCTTGAACCAACCAACAGCAGGTGCCCGCTTTGAACAAACTCTTCCAAAAGGCGACCAGCCTTTCCAACTCTATACCCTTCCAACACCCAATGGGATCAAGGCTACCATTATGCTGGAGGAATTGAAAGAGCTGGGTGTGGATGCAGGCTATGACGCTTATCGGATCAAGATTGGCGAGGGAGATCAGTTTGGAAGTGACTTTGTAGCCATTAATCCAAACTCGAAAATTCCAGCTATGTTGGATCAGTCAGGAGAGGAAGCAATTCGTGTCTTTGAATCGGCCAATATCCTCCTGTATCTAGCAGAGAAATTTGGCAAATTAATCCCGACTGATCTGGCTAAACGGACAGAAGTGCTCAACTGGCTCTTCTGGCAGACAGGGGCTGCACCTTTCCTAGGGGGAGGCTTTGGTCATTTCTTCCACTATGCGCCGGAGAAAATCGAGTATGCCATTAACCGATTTGCCATGGAAGCCAAACGTCATTTGGACTTACTGGACAAAGAGCTGGCCACCAAACCTTATATCGCAGGGGATGACTATACCATTGCAGATATCGCCATCTGGTCTTGGTATGGCCGTCTAGCCCAAGACAAGGTCTGGGACCGTGCAGGGATTTTCTTGGATGTGAAGGAATACAAGCATTTGCAAGCTTGGACAGAGAAAATCGCCAATCGCCCAGCTGTGAAACGTGGCTTGGAAGTAGAATATAAGGAAATTGATGCATAATGAAAAGGCGCCGTTGCGCCTTTTTTTAATGGTGCAAACATGGTATACTAAAGGGTGGAATAAAAGTTTAGAAAGTAGCACATGGAATTTACAAAATTATCAAATCGCTTGGACTTGGTGGCTAGCTTCGTCCCAGCTGGAGCGCGTCTGTTGGACGTGGGGAGTGACCATGCCTATCTCCCAATCGCCCTTTTACAGGAAGGTAAGATTGAGGCTGCCATTGCAGGGGAAGTGGTAGAGGGGCCCTATCAGTCTGCCCTCCAAAATGTTGCGGATAATGGTTTAGAGGACAAGATCGAGGTCCGTCTGGCCAATGGTTTGGCTGCATTTGAACCAACAGATGGCATTTCCTGTATTACCATTGCTGGCATGGGGGGACGCTTGATTGCAGATATCTTAGCGGCAGGTCTTGATAAATTAGCCAATGTCTCTCGCTTGGTCCTCCAGCCCAATAATCGGGAAGATGAACTGCGGGCTTGGCTAGTAGAGCATGATTTTCGCATTGTTGATGAAGCTATCTTGGAAGAAAATGAGAAGTTCTATGAGATCCTTGTGGTGGAACAGGGTTCTCAGGAGTTGACAGCCAAGGAACTGCGTTTTGGTCCTTATTTGATGCAGGAACAAGCTCCAGCCTTTGTCCAAAAGTGGTCCAAGGAAGTGGAGAAATTAGCCTTTGCCTTGGAACAGGTCCCAGTTGAAAATCAATCTGCCAGAGCATCGTTAGAAGAGCGCATTGCTCACATCAAGGAGGTTCTACATGTTAGCAAGTGAAGTCATCAAACGCTATGAAGCCTACTGTCCTCAGGAACTATCCATGGACGGAGATGTCCGTGGGCTACAGGTCGGCACTTTGCAAAAAGACATTCATAAGGTCATGGTGGCCTTAGATATCCGCGAGCAGACGGTGGCGGAAGCTATCGCTCATGGGGTGGACTTGATCATCGTCAAGCACGCGCCGATTTTCCGTCCCATCAAGGATTTGGTAGCTGATCGGGCTCAAAATCAGATCTATATCAATTTGATCAAGCATGATATCGCAGTCTACGTCAGCCATACCAATATTGACATTGTTCCAGATGGTCTCAACGATTGGTTCTGCCAGCTCTTGGACATTGAAGATACAGAACCCCTCAGTATGACGGGAGAAGGGCTCGGAATTGGTCGCATCGGTCGGGTAGCTACTCAAACCTTTGGACAGTTGACTAGCAAGGTTAAAGAAACCTTTGGCTTAGATGCTTTGCGCATAGTCAGTTATGATCAGGCGGATTTGGATCGGGTTATCAAGCATGTCGCAATCTGTGGAGGAAGTGGCCAGTCCTTTTACAAGGATGCTCTCGCCAAGGGAGCAGATGTTTATATCACAGGAGATATCTACTACCACACGGCTCAGGACATGCTGAGCGATGGCCTCTTGGCCTTGGATCCAGGGCACCATATCGAGGTTCTTTTTGTGTCGAAACTAGTAGAAAAGCTCAATCAGTGGAAGGCTGAAGAAGCGTGGGAAATTGAGGTGATTGGCAGTCAAGCCAGTACCAATCCTTTTTACCATATCTAAGGGGTCATGATGAAAGTTGCCATTATCGGTGCAGGGATCGTGGGATCCACTGCAGCCTATTATTTATCTAAAGAAGCACAGGTAGAAGTGACCGTCTACGACCATGGAGTTGGCCAAGCAACTAAGGCGGCAGCGGGCATTATCAGCCCTTGGTTTTCTAAACGGCGGAATAAGGCCTGGTATCGCCTGGCTCGTCTGGGAGCTGATTTCTACCAAGAATTGGTAGAAGACCTGGCAAAGGACGGTATTCATACAGATTTTTACCAGCAGACCGGTGTCTATCTCCTCAAGAAAAATGAGGAAAAATTAGACGAACTTTATCAGTTGGCGCTGAGTCGACGAGAAGAATCTCCCTTAATCGGGGGCTTGGCAATTTTGACTAAGGAAGAAGTAGCCCAGCAATTTCCTGATCTGCAAGGTTTTGAGAAGCTGCTCTATGCATCAGGTGGAGCCCATGTAGAAGGAGCTCTTCTGACGGAAACCCTTCTTCAGGCAAGTGGGGCAAGAGTGGTCCAGGAAGAGGTTATCCTCTCAGTCTCAAGTGATGGCTATCAGATTGCAGGAGAAAGCTATGAACAAGTCATCCTGGCAACAGGAGCCTGGTTGGGGCAGGTACTCAAGCCACTCGGCTACCAGGTTGATGTCCGTCCGCAAAAAGGACAGTTGAGGGATTATCAGTTAGACCTAGATACTGATGATTATCCTGTGGTCATGCCTGAAGGAGAGCTGGATATCATTCCATTTCAGCAGGGCAAGATCAGTATGGGAGCCACCCATGAAAATGAGATGGGCTTTGACCTGACGGTGGATCAAGCTCTGCTAAATCAGATGGAAATAGAAGCCTTGGCCTACTATCCAGAACTAGCTCAAGCGACAGTTGTCGGCGAGCGCGTGGGAACACGGGCCTACACCAGTGACTTTTCACCATTTTGGGGAGCCGTTCCCGATCAAGCTGGTCTTTATGTTGCCAGTGGCTTAGGTTCGTCTGGCCTCACAACAGGGCCGCTTATTGGTTGGCACCTAGCCCAACTCGTGGTAGGAGGAAACCTGCGCTTAGATCCAGCGGATTATCCAGTTGAACAGTATGTGAAGAAGTAGGCTGGGACAAAAGTCCTAGCCTCTCAATTTTCTTTGGATTGTCGAGCAAGACGCAGTGGTTGAGTGGGCTCTACTACAAGGTAAGATTTTCAGACGGCTCAGTCAAGGAGCAGTAATCTATTTAAATCATGAGTAAGACCAATGCTAACAATTCTACAACTCTCATCTCCTGTCATCACCTTGTAACACAAATGCAAGGTGACTTTTTTATATAAACATGATAAAATAAGGGTAATGACTACGTAGAAAGGCCTACCATTATGAAAGGTATTATTTTAGCTGGTGGCTCAGGTACTCGTTTGTATCCTTTGACTCGTGCCGCTTCCAAACAGTTGATGCCCATTTATGACAAACCAATGATCTACTATCCTTTGTCAACCCTTATGTTGGCAGGGATCAAAGAAATCCTGATCATCTCAACTCCGCAGGATCTTCCTCGTTTTGAAGAGCTTCTTGGAGATGGTTCTGAACTCGGCATTTCTCTCTCTTATGCTGAGCAACCAAGCCCAGATGGATTGGCACAAGCTTTCATCATTGGAGAAGATTTTATCGGGGATGATCATGTTGCCCTCGTACTTGGAGATAATATCTTCCACGGAAATGGCTTAACCAAGATGTTGCAACGGGCGGAAGCGAAAGAAAAAGGCGCGACTGTCTTTGGTTACCAAGTCAAAGATCCAGAACGTTTTGGTGTGGTAGAGTTTGATGCGGATATGAACGCCATCTCTATCGAAGAAAAACCAGAACATCCGAAATCAAACTTTGCGGTGACAGGTCTTTACTTCTATGACAATGATGTGGTAGAGATTGCCAAAAACATCAAACCAAGTCCTCGTGGAGAGCTTGAAATCACCGATGTCAACAAGGCCTATTTGGAGCGTGGAGATCTCTCTGTTGAGCTCATGGGCCGTGGCTTTGCTTGGTTGGATACAGGAACTCATGAAAGTCTCTTGCAGGCTTCTCAATATATCGAAACGGTCCAACGCTTGCAAAACGTCCAAGTAGCCAACCTTGAGGAAATCGCCTATCGTATGGGCTATATTACTAAAGAGCAAGTCTATGAATTGGCTCAACCTCTGAAGAAAAACGAATACGGACAATATTTGCTCCGTTTGATTGGAGAAGCTTAATGACAGAACAATTTTTCGAGAAAGAATTAGCAGCCCGCAAAATTGAAGCTATTCCAGGCTTGATGGAGTTTGACATTCCAGTGCGCGGGGATAACCGTGGCTGGTTCAAGGAAAACTTCCAAAAAGAGAAGATGCTTCCTCTTGGTTTTCCAGAAAGCTTCTTTGCGGAAGGCAAGTTGCAAAACAATATTTCATTCTCTCGTAAGAATGTCTTGCGTGGCTTGCATGCAGAACCTTGGGACAAGTACATCTCTGTAGCAGATGAAGGAAAGGTTCTCGGTACTTGGGTAGACCTTCGTGAAGGTGAGACCTTTGGGAACACATACCAAACTGTGATTGATGCTTCTAAAGGAATCTTTGTCCCTCGTGGCGTTGCCAATGGATTCCAAGTTTTGACGGATAAAGTGGCTTATACCTACTTAGTCAATGACTACTGGGCATTGGAACTCAAGCCAAAATATGCATTTGTTAATTACGCAGACCCAAGCCTAGACATCCAATGGGAAAACTTGGAAGAAGCAGAAGTTTCAGAAGCTGACAAGAATCACCCATTGCTCAAAGACGTTAAACCCCTAAAAGCAGAAGATTTGTAAGAATAGCTCTTTAAACAATCAAAGAAAGCATTCTATAG
>CABKMC010000019.1 GCA_902373455.1 uncultured Streptococcus sp. | reverse complement strand
CGCATATGTAAAGGCTGTTTCCCAGGTGGAAGAGTCAAAATGAGTAAGAGAAAGTTTAAAAGAAATGTTAAAACGATCTGAAGTAGGAAAGAGATTTTGTTGGACGATATTTTTCGTCTTTATTTATGTTTTGGGAAGTAAAATTTCCCTGCCTTTTGTTGACTTATCAAAGGCCTTGAGACTCAATGAGGGAACGACAACGGGCTTGCAGCTTTCAAGCGCTGTGATGGGGGGAAACCTCCGCGGAATGTCGATCTTTTCGATCGGTCTATCCCCTTGGATGTCTTCCATGATTTTGTGGCGGATGTTTACCGTTTCAAAACGCTTTAACCTCGAAAAAACTAGTTCGGAAATTGTGGAGCGGCGAAAGATGTACGTGACCTTGGCACTCGCCATTGTCCAGTCCTTGGCAGTGGCCATGTATCTCCCCTTGAAGACAGGGTTGAACTCCGGACTTGTCATTGCGGTCAATACCATGATTATGGTAGCTGGAGCCTTCTTTCTAGTTTGGCTCTCCGATCTAAATGCCGCGCTGGGGCTTGGAAGTTCTGTTGTGATCATGATGGCTGGGATGGTGATGTATCTTCCAGAAGACGTGATGCAGACCCTTTCAAGTGTCAATAATATACCAGAGATCGCTTATGTTCTGGGTGTGATTTTTATCTTGATTTTTGTCTATGTGGCAGTCTTGGTGGAATATTCCAAGTACCAGATTCCTGTCAATAAATTAGGAATCCACAACAATTTGAAAAGTTATACTTTTTTGGATATCAAGCTCAACCCAGCAGGAGGGATGCCCTTCATGTATGCCATGACCTTGGTGTCCATTCCTCAGTATGCCATGCTGTTGATCTTGTCTATGGATTCCAATGCCAAGTGGGCCGCTCATTTAGCCAAACACTTGGTGATGGGAGATCCGATTTGGATTCTTCTTTACATTCTGATGATCGCCCTTCTCTCTTTTGCTTTCGCCTTTGTCAATGTGAACGGAGAAGAAATTGCAGATAAGATGATGAAGGCGTCCGAGTATATCGATCATGTCTATCCTGGAGCAGATACACGTCGCTATATCAATAAAATTGTGCTACGCTTGACGGTTTTTGGGACCTTGTATCTGATCCTCTTTACGGCGCTTCCTTTTTCCCTCTTGTTATGGGATAAAGATCTTTTGCGCTTGACCATGATTCCAGGAACCTTCCTCATGTTTGTCGGGATGATTTACAATATCCGAGAAGAAATTCGTGCCCTTCGTGTCAATCAACGTTATACAAGAATATTCTAGGAGTAACCATGTATTATTTTGTACCAGCCTGGTATGGAACGGACCGCATCTGGCAGCAAACAGCTACCCCTTGGTACTGGATGCGAGAATCCATTGAATTTGATGATACCATTAATCAAGTTCGTATTTTTCAAGAAGCAGAAATGGATCGGATCTTATTGTTGCCTCAATATAGTCCGCAACTGCGCTATTTTTTACACCGCCAAGATTTGTTAGAGACAGATGTGCTCTCTATTTTTGATCGTATCCAAAAGGTTCCTTCTTATTTAGCTATGCACCCAGTTCAGCTTCGGGACATCGAATGGCCGAGTGAGACCACTTTTTCCTACACTCCCTTTTTGGTAATGGCATTTCGAAAGGGTCAACGCCTAGCAAAAATTGATATGGGAGTAGATGGAAACATTCTTTCTTTGACTCGTTATAAGAATGATGAGATCAGCTACATCGAGTACTTAGATGATCGCGGCTTTATCTCTAGTAGGATTTACTACAATGAGAGGAAACCTTATTTTCAAGAGTATCTGAGTTTTGATGGACAATGGGTTTTGAAAGAAATGTTGATCGAAGAGAACCAATCTGTTATGGTCAATGAAGATTTCTTTCCTGCCTTCAAAAAAGAAAGCTATTCCGATATGGGAGAAGTTGTCGCTGAAAAGATGAAGGAACAGTTGGCAGCCTTGGTACCAGGACGAGATCAGTTGGTACTGGCAGCTCATCCAGAAAATTTGGCTTTTTTACAGGATACAGCAAGTAGTGTCAAGAAAGTCTTATCCTTTTATGGAGATCGTCAGCCCTTATCTACTGAAAACTTTGCCCTCTATTTTGATATGATTGATGCCCAGCTCTTGATTACAGATAGTGAAAAAACCAAAAAAGCGATTGGGGGCTTTTCCCCTAGCCTGGCTCAAAAGACGCACCGGATTACCTCTTTTGACTCCCGCCTTCGTTTGGGCTCTAGTCAGGAGCGCAAGGAATCCAAGATTTACTTTTATGTCAACGAAGCCGAGCTTCCAAGTAAGAGCCAGCTCAAGAAGGTTCTGGAAATTTTAGCGCAACATCCCTTATTTGAAGTTGTTTTTGCATTTTACAATGGATCACCGGAGCGGGTGAAGGAATTAGAAGGGCAACTCGAGGAATTGATTGCTAGTGAGCAGGACTTGCATCTTGTTCAGTCGCCAAGTCAGTCAGAAGGACTTGGAGAAAACCAAATCATTGATGAAGAGTCTGTACAAGACGCACCGGATTACCGTTTTGTGGTTAAGAATTTTTCAAATGAAAATGACATTATTCAAGAGTTGGAAAAAACTCGCTTAATTGTCGATTTAAGTGAGGAGCCCAACCTCTATACGCAGATTGCAGGGATCTCTGCGGGGATTCCTCAGGTCAACCGCGTCCAGACAGAATATGTCGATCATTTGAAAAACGGCTATGTCTTATCAAAGGGAGACAAGGAATTAGAAAAGGCAATCACGCACTTCTTATTGGAATTGAAGCCTTGGAATGAAGCCTTGGTCTACTCAATCGAAAAAATTCAAGAATACACCGGTCAACGCTTGATCGAGAAATGGGAAGGATGGATGAAAGAACGTCATGGATAAAAAACTACAGATACCCCATATTCTCCAAATCGGCTCAAGTAGCTGGCAGGATCAAATGGAACTTCCTGCTGGGCTTGGCTGGCACTTTTTTCAAGCCACCGCTCTTCCATCGCTCAAAGCCTATATGGAAGAAGAGGAAATCTCTAAATTTAAAGCCTTGATCCTAGAGAATCCAGAAGATTTGTTGGCTTTAGGAGAAGACCTGACTTATTTTCAGCCTTATACCGTTTTTTATGATCAAAGCCGTAAGCTAGAGGCACCTTCTGCAGAATTAGCCCACCTCTTTAGGCTTAAACAAGCGAGACCCTGGGATTTCTCGAACAAGCATCAATTTCTCTATGTTTTAGACCGCTTTTTATACGACAATCAATACGGGGATGCCTTTACAGTTCGTGACCTGCAGGTGAGACCTGATTTTGCTGGTCAGCAAACAGTCTTGGGGCAACATTTCCTCAAGCTTGACGGAGCATACGGGGAAGAGTTTACGCCGATTGTTCAGTGGGTTTACAATTATGTGTATGACGCTAGCCGTCCCATCAATTTTTGGTTGGAATACGAAAAAGATCCAAGCTGTCAGCTACAACTGCGGATTCAATTTTACCGCTTTGGTGCCCTGGGAGAGTGGGTCAAAGATGCGGTCTTTTCAGAAGAAGAGATGCAAGCGCCCTTAGAATTGGATGGAGCAGAACCTTATTATCTAGCTTTTTCGCTGGAGGCAAAAGGAGAGGGGACGCTTACGATCGGAGCCTTACATAAGCGCTTGTCACATGGTCCTTTAGGAGAGATGACAGTAGGAGCTAAGACGCTACGGGACCACAAACGTCAAGAAATTTTTGCTTATTTCCATCCTGGCGATATGAAGCCCCCTTTAAACATTTACTTTTCTGGATATCGTCCAGCCGAAGGATTTGAAGGGTTTGGGATGATGCGTGCTATGGGTAGTCCCTTTATTCTCTTTTCTGACCCAAGACTGGAAGGTGGATCCTTTTATATGGGCTCAGAAGAATTAGAAAATCAAATCACAGCCTTTATTGATCAGCACTTGGACTTGCTCGGCTTTGAGCCCAAAGATATGAATTTCTCAGGCTTGTCCATGGGGACCTTTGGTGCCCTTTACTATGGTGCTCTTTATTCTCCTCATGCGATCTTGGTTGGAAAACCCATTGTCAACCTGGGGGATGTCGCTGCCAATCTGAAATTTAAACGTCCAGATGAGTTTGGAACATCTCTAGACATGATGCAGTTGATCATCGGCCAAGTATCACAAGAAGGGATCGGTCAGCTCAATCAACGCTTCTGGGACCGGTTTGACCAGGCAGATTTCAAGGATACGATTTTAGCCCTTGCTTATATGAGGGATGATGACTACGACCAGCAAGCTTATCCAGATATTTTAGAGGCCTTGTATGAATTGCCGGTTCGTATTATCAGTACTAGCCGCGCCGGTCGACACAATGATGCGAGTGGTCCAATCATTGAGTGGTTTGTGACCCAGTACAAAGAAATCATGGAAAGAGACTTTGGAAGAAACCAATGATAAAAATAAAAGAAAATGAAAGCAGACGAATCTACTGGGGCGATACCGTTCTGGCAGATTATCTTTGGGGGTCAATGATTCAAGCAACTGCCCAAGGAAGCGTTCAGTTTCAGAACCCCCTCATGCCATCTGGTCAAGTGCTGAAAACTTGGCAGTCGCAGACAAATTTTGGTGCAACCCGTCAAATTCCCAGTCTGCCCCTGCTCAAAAGAGAGCAAGATTATGAATTGGTTATCACGATGGAAGCGACTCCGGCTCATACCGTTATGGTAGAAATCGTCTTCAAAGATCGGTTTGGAGAGGTCGTTGGCCGTCGCGTAACCGCAGAAGGTCGCTTGCAGTTCACCTATCCAGATCAAGCTTACGCCTACGAAGTACGCTTGCTCAGTGCAGGTTTGCAAGAGTTTACCTTCCACTATTTCACTATTCAACCAATATCGTCTGAGGGAGCAGAAGTTCTCGAATAGACGAACATCACTGCAAAAAAGAGGATCACATTGGATTACGTTAAATTAAGAAACATCAAAAAAATCTTAAAAGAAGTCAATAGCTGGAAGGATGACATGGCCCGTTTGACGGATCGTCAGCTGCAGGAGAAGACTGTAGAATTTCGGGAACGTCTAGCAGAGGGGGAGACCTTGGATGATCTCTTGCCAGAAGCATTTGCGGTTGCGCGGGAAGCCGATAAACGGGTCTTGGGCATGTTTCCCTATGACGTCCAAGTTATGGGAGGGATCGTCCTACACCAGGGGAATGTCGCTGAAATGAATACCGGTGAAGGGAAGACCTTGACGGCAACTATGCCAGTTTATCTCAATGCCCTAGAGGGCAAAGGGGTCATGGTTATTACGACCAATACCTATCTGGCAACTCGGGATGCAGAAGAGATGGGACAGGTCTATCGCTTTTTAGGTTTGACTGTCGGCGTTCCTTTGAAACAGTCAGAGGACGAAGAATTAGATCCAGAAGTCAAACGCGAGATTTACCAATCAGACGTCATCTATACGACCAATACCAGTCTGGGCTTTGACTATCTAACAGAGAACTTGACAGCTTCAGCAGATGGCCAATTTTTGGCAGACTTCAATTACGCTATTGTCGATGAGATTGATTCGGTGCTTCTAGATAGTGCGCAGACCCCCCTGATTATTTCTGGTTCTCCTCGGGTCCAGTCCAACCTTTATGGGATTATTGACACCTTGATCCAAACCTTCAAGGAGGGGGAGGATTTCAAGTTTGACGAAGAAAAGAAACGGGTTTGGTTGACTCGAAAAGGGGCTCATGCAGCAGAAGCTTTTCTTGCCATTCCCAATCTCTATGATCCCCAATACCGTGACTTGGTCCGCCATATCAGCCTAGCCCTGCAGGCCAATAAAAACTTTATTAAGGACAAGGACTATGTCATCCACCCCAATGTCGAAGGGCAAGATGAGATTGTCTTGCTAGACCAGGCAACAGGACGTTTGATGGAAATGACCCGCTTGCAAGGAGGACTCCATCAGGCGATTGAAGCCAAAGAAGGCCTCAAGCTAACTCAAGAAACACGGGCCATGGCTTCGATTACCTACCAAAATCTCTTTAAGATGTTTCGAAAGTTAGGAGGCATGACGGGGACTGGGAAGGTCGCTGAGGCAGAGTTCCTCGATACCTATGCCATGTCAGTGATCAAGATCCCAACCAATCGCAAGAAGATCCGCAAAGATTTGCCGGATGAAATCTATCAAACCTTGCCGGAGAAAATCGTGGCGTCCTTGGATTATGTGAAGAAAATCCACGAAAAGGGCAATCCGATTCTGGTCTTTGCCGGATCCGTTGAAATGTCGATTCTTTATTCGAATCTTCTCTTGCGTGAAGGGATTCCACACAATCTTCTCAATGCCAACAATGCTCCCCGAGAGGCCCAGATCATTAAAGAATCAGGTCGAAAAGGAGCGGTGACAGTTGCGACCTCAATGGCCGGTCGGGGAACCGATATCAAGTTGGGATCAGGGGTCGCTGAGTTAGGTGGTTTAGTAGTTGTAGGGACTGAGCGGATGATGAACCAGCGGATTGACCTTCAAATTCGTGGGCGTTCAGGTCGTCAAGGAGATCCCGGTTTGACCAAGTTCTTTGTCTCCTTAGAAGATGATTTGATGAAAAACTGGGGGCCAGACTGGATCCAGGATACCTATCAAGACTATGATGTGGATGAGCGGATTGGTTCAGCCAAAGCTCTGACTAAGCGCAAGTATAGAAACTTGGTGGAACGAGCTCAAAATGCTAGTGAAAGTTCTGGTCAGGCTAGTCGTCGGATGACGCTAGAATTTGCGGAAAGCATGAACATTCAGCGTGCCATCGTCTACGAAGAACGTGACCGCCTGATCAAACAAGAAGGACGCTTGGATGATATCGTTGAAAAAGCACTTCGTTCCGTCTTTTCAAGCATAGTCCACAAAAAAGAATACAAGGAACCTGTAGCTTTTTATCGCTATATTTTAGACAATGTTAGCTACCAAGTGGATCCGGAAAAGGCCCACCAAACCTTCCGTAGCAAAAAAACCAAAGAGAATTTCTTATGGGAGATTGCTAAAAGTGAGTTAGAGGCTAAGTATGAGGTCTTAGGCACCGATGAGGTGATCGCCCAATTCCAGCGCATGGCCATTCTAAAAGCTATCGATGAAAACTGGGTCGAGCAGGTCGACTATCTACAACAATTGCGGATGGCTCTGTCTGGCCAATACACCAGTCAGAAAAACCCTTTGGTAGAATTTTTCCAAGAAGCCTACCAATCCTTTGATCGAATGAAAGGGGCGGCCAAAGAACAAATGGTCCGCAATCTTTTACTGAGTCGAGTAGAAATCAATAAAAAAGGGGAAATTGTCTTGCATTTCCCATAAAAGAGGACATTATGACAGTATACAATATCAACCTTGGAATTGGTTGGGCCAGCAGTGGTGTTGAGTACGCCCAGGCCTACCGGGCCCAGTTGTTACGCAATATCCATCAACCAGCTAAATTTGTTTTTATGGATATGATTCTAGCCGATAATATCCAACATTTAACAGAAAATATCGGTTTTAAAAATGATGAAATCATCTGGCTCTATAGCCATTTTACAGATATAAAAATTGCACCAACGACCTATACCATTGACCAGGTCTTAGCAGGTTTTGCCGGGAAACCGACGCGCGAAGAAGTTGATGGCAAGATCAAGCGCTTCTTTTATGAGGACCAGGATAACTTTTTGACCTGCTACTTGCGGTCTGAAAACAGTCCCTATGTCGAACGCTGCGAGTATGTGTCTAGAGGAATCTTGGTGAGAAAGGATTATTTCTCCTATACCCGCTATTGTACAGAGTATTTCATTCCCAAGAACAACCAAGCTAACTTGATTGAGCGCCGTTTTTACAATGAGGACGGGACGGTTGCCTACAGCATGCAGATGGCGGATGGCCGCGAAATCTATCGTTTCCCAGATCGTTATCTGGTTGGTCGCCAAGAATTGATCCGCTACTTCATGCAGACCCTTCAATTGACCAAACAAGATTTGGTGATTTTGGATCGGGAAACCAATATCGGGCAGCCCGTTTTTGAAGAAGCGCAAAAAGCGCGTCTAGGTGTGGTCGTTCACGCAGAGCACTTCAGTGCCAATAATGTTGACGATCAGTATATCCTGTGGAACAACTACTACGAGTATCAATTTACCAACGCAGATAAGGTGGACTTCTTTATTGTTGCGACCGACCGTCAAAAAGAAATCTTGGCGGAGCAATTTGCCCAATACACCAACCATCAGCCTGCCATCTATACCATTCCAGTTGGGAGTCTTTCCAGCTTGCCACAAAACGAAAATCGCACGCCATTTTCTATGATTACCGCCTCTCGTTTGGCGACTGAAAAGCATATTGACTGGATAGTCCGAGCAGTGGTTCGGGCCAAAAAAGAATTACCAGAATTGTCCTTTGACATCTATGGAAAAGGTGGAGAAGAAGGAAAATTGCGTTCTCTGATTGATGAATTGGGGGCGGCAGACTATATCCGTCTCAAAGGGCATGCCAATCTAGAGGAAATTTATAAGAATTATGAAGTATACCTGTCCGCGTCGACCAGTGAAGGTTTTGGGTTGACCTTGATGGAGGCGATTGGTTCAGGACTTCCGATTATCGGTTTTGACGTTCCTTATGGCAACCAGACCTTTGTCACAGAAGGTAAAAATGGCTATCTCATTCCCCCTTCAGCAGATCAAGTGGTCGACCAGATTGCTGCTGCCTTTGCGGAAAAAATGATCCAGCTATACAAAAAAGATGATCTAGCCAGCATGCGTCAAGCATCTTATGCGCGTGCAGAAGACTTTTTGACCAGCCGAGTAGAAGAAGCTTGGGCACAATTGATAGAAGAGGTGACACATGCTGAACGTATTTGATAGTTATTCTCGTGAAAGCCAAGACTTGCTCCACTCCATGAAAGAGTCTGGCTTTGACCACCCGACCGTTGTTTTGGAGCCAAATGGTTTCTTACCAGACGGTGTCGAATCTCCCTTTATCTATTTCTTAGGACAAGCAAAAGGGGAGAAGCGGGGACGCTACTTTAATGAAGTTCCAGTGCCTGATTTCTGGGAAGTTTCTGGGGATAATAGCTCGGGAAAAGTGACCTACTATGGTCAAGAAAAGGCTCGAATTGTGTACCATGCTGCTTCCTATAAACGCATCGTCGAGCGCCTGGAGTGGTTGGATGATAAGGGGCAAGTGGTCATGGTTGAGCACTATGACCAATACGGTCGTAAGATTGCTGTAACGACTTGTGGCGATCAGGGACAGTATTTGGTGACCACTTATTTTGAAGGGGATATCGAGCGCTTGACAGAGAATCACCAAACAGGGGATTTGATCTTGACCTTGGACCATCAACCCATGCGGATTTTCAAGAATCGCTTAGATTACTTTGTCTTTTATCTAGAGTATCGTGGTTTTGATCTAGATGGTTTGGTCTACAATACGCTGGCTACCTCCTTTAGCATTAGTCTCCAGCTAGGCAATAAAGGCATCAAAGGACGCGACGTCTTGGTGTGGCAAGAGCCTCTTCACGACAGCCTTCCGGGCAACATGCAGTTGATTCTAAAGAGCCCAGAAATCCGGACCAAGAAGATCTTGATTCCGCAAAACGCGACCTATCATCGCGCTTTGCAGTTGACCTCGCAAGATCAGCATAGCTATTTTGGACCCCTTGGCTACCTGTATGATTTCAAGGTGAAAGACGATATCCGTAAAGACGCCTTTGTTTTGACTAATTCGGATCAGATCGAAGCCTTGACCTACCTAGTAGAGAATTTGCCGAATGTGACCTTCCGTGTAGCAGCTTTGACGGAGATGTCTGCGAGCCTCTTGTCTATGGTCCGCTATCCAAATGTGGTCTTGTACCAAAATATCAGTCAAGAGCGGATCAAAGAGTTGCTTAAGGTCTCTAGTATTTATCTGGATATCAACCACTATGCAGAGGTGCAAGGTATTGTTCGCAAGGCCTTCGAACACCAGCAAGTCATCCTTACCTTTAGCCATACCCTGCATGACCGCCACTTCCTCGCACAAGCCAATATCTTTGATCAAGGAAAAGAAGCAGATATGGTGGCCCGTATCCAGGAAATCTACCAATCTGTGGATAACTACAGAGAAGCCGTCGCACAACAAATTGCCCAATCAAGTAGCGTTGAGCCAGCTGTTTTCAAAGCTCGCTTGCAAGAAGGGATAGGTGGACACAGTGAGTGATCGTAAGAAAGATTTATTTTACAAAGAAGTAGAAGGACGGATGGAGTCTCTCAAACGCCGTCCTGCCGAAAAAGAAAAGACGACACGTTCTGAAAAGATCAATGTTACTTTTAATGTGATCATTGGTTTGGTGATTCTGCTGGGAGTTATTTTTACCCTCTTCAGAGTGTTAGGAGGATCCTAAGATGGAAATGGTATTTGCAATCGGGATCTCGATCTTATCCCTCGCTCTTGTGGTTCTGATCACCCTGCAACCTCGCCAACAACAATCGCTCTCAACAGATGCAACCAGTAACTTAGGGAAGCCAAGCTATTGGCGCTCCCACCGCGGGCTCAAGCTAGCAACCCTTGCCGTTAGTATCGTCTTTCTCCTATCCTTGTTTCTTTATATGATGGTCGTACAGGCCTAGTTTCTAATAGAATGGATAAAAAGAAGTTGGTATTCTCCAACTTCTTTCAAATTGTAGATAGAGTCATCTTAGAAACTTTCCTTAGGTGAGTACGGACGTCAGCGAACTTCGAGGAAGTTCCATGACTAATTATTGAGCCTAAGGTCTCAATAATCCCGAGTGCCTGAAACATAATTATTTCAGGCACTTATCTCACGGCGGAAAGTTTCAGTAGATGTCTAAGTGAACCTAATAGTTGATATCTTTTTAATTTTTTAAGTATCATTTAGGATGTATTATGTAAGAAACAGGTGGATTACATTCTAAAAGAAGTTGGTTTACCAACTTCTTTTTTTGATGATGTTCCCTTCTCTTTTATGGTATACTGAAAGCGACAAAATGATTGGAGCTTCCGATGAAAAAGATTCCCTTAGTATTTTCAGGTTGTCTGTTAGGATTGGTTGGTGCTGGAAACCTTCTCGCAGACTCGCTACCCTTCCTTGCCCATGCCTTTAGTCTGACAGGTTTGTTCTTCTGGTTTTTCTTTGTAGTTTATCATGCAATTCGCTGGCAAGAAACCAAGATAGAGCTCCAACAACCAGCCCTTTTATCTGGGATGGCGACCTTTCCCATGGCAGGGATGATTCTATCCACCTATCTTTTACGCCTCTTTCCCGCCTTTGGAGGTCTATCACAGTTGGTCTGGTGGTCTGCCTTTCTCTTGGATCTGGGCTTAATTCTCTATTTTACCAAGACCCATGTCCTAGCGCGACCAAGAGCCAATGCTACTCCTAGTTGGACCGTTCTCTATGTGGGCATTGCAGTAGCAGCTTTGACCTATCCAGTTGTGGGAATAAGAGAGATTGCTTATTTCGCTCTAGTGATCGGTTTTGGTTTGACCTTTCTTCTTTATCCACTTATCTATCATGATTTGAAGCAGTCCCCCTTACCCAGTCATCTGTTGGGGCAAGAAGGCATCTATTGCGCTCCATTTTCCCTTCTTTTAGCAGCTCTGGTTCGTGTCGGTGGAGCAAGCCTTCCTACCTGGTTCTTACTGATCATGGTGGTGGCCTCGCAAGGGTTTTATTTCTTTGTTTTGACACGCCTACCGAGAATGATCAAAGAAGGTTTTCAACCTGCTTTTTCAGCTCTTACCTTTCCAACGGTCATCACAGCGACCTCTTTGAAAATGGCCCAAGGCTTGTTGCAACTACCTTTCTTGACAGTTCTTGTATGGCTGGAAACTCTTCTTTGTCTCTTGATTTTAGTCGCTGTCTTAGGTGGTTATGTGGCCTATCTCAGAGAGTAGGAAGGCATCCTTTTTCATTGAAACCTTGTCACGATTATGGTAAGATGCACTATACGATTTGTCATACTTTATAGGAAAGGTATCTATGAAATTCATCAAAGGAAAGCTCTCACTGCTGTATCCCCTCTTTCTGCTCTTGTTTTATTTTTATGTTCGGCCCCAATTTCGCCCCTTGGCCCAGTATGTCTCCAATAGTGTAGCAAGTGCCAATAGCTATTATTGGACCTTATTTGGCCTAGAAGGCCTCTATGCAGTCTTTACAGGATTTTTGGTCTATCGTTTTTCTAAAAAAGCGCAGTTTAAGCTGGGGAAGAACCCTCTTCAAGCTCTGATAGAAGCCGTTTTTGCGGCCTGTTTGGTTTACTGGTTGGACTACTTCATCAGTGGTTTTGTTCAAGGACGGGCAGCCGTTTTGAGTCTCTTTCCACGGGAAATTAGCCCAACAGGTGTGCTTATCCTAGTGATTGCAATGGTTATCATCCGGCCAGTGACAGAGGAGCTGATCTTTCGTGGAGCCTTGGTGAATGCCTACTTCAAAGGCTGGAAACTCTATGCTGAGATTTGGCTTCCAGCCCTCATCTACAGTGGCTTACATTTTCTCCACAATCCCTTTTCATTAGGAGCTTCTATCATCTATCTCCTGCCGAGTGTGATTTTTGGGACCCTGTATTATCGGAGTAATACGCTCCTTTCTCCTATTTTGGCTCATATCTTGCTCAATCTCTACTACACCTTGCCTTTACTTTTATCTGTATTCAAGTAGCAACCGATTTCCTGAGTGAGATTGGTTTTTTTTGAAAATATGGTATAATAGAATAAATTTAATAGAGGGAGTTGAGGTTTGAAAAAAAGCTACCGCGTCAAACGTGACAAAGATTTTAATGCTATTTTTAAAAGTGGTCAAA
>CABKMC010000018.1 GCA_902373455.1 uncultured Streptococcus sp. | reverse complement strand
CTAGAAACATAATTGTTTCTAGTACTCGGGAGTTTTGGAACCTTAGGTCCAAAACTAAGTCATGGAACTTCGAAGAAGTTCGCTGACGTCCGTACTCACCTAAGGAAAGTTTCTCTGGTGACTTTTTCTCAATCTGAAGTTTCCTAGAAAATCTAGGAAACTTTTTTCTATTTCATAAACATTTCACATTTCTTTTCTATAATAACTATAACAAATGATGAAAGCGTCCACATTGCATTGCCGTGGACCTTGAAATGGAGGGTAAGATCATGCTCTTACAACAGGCAATCGCCTATATTTCTAGAAAAAGAACGAGGAACCTGGTCCTCTTTCTGATTCTCCTCTTGATCCTCTCTTGCTTGTATTTCTGTTTTTCACTGATGCAAGTGGGAGGAAGACTGGAGGACCATATCAAGCAGTCGGCTGGGACCAGTTTCGCCCTGACCAGTAAGCAGGGGGCTACTCCCTTTGCTCTGAAGGAAGCTAAAAAAGTGCAACAACTTTCTGGGGTAGGAGCCATGGTCCCACAATATGAAAGTCCCGTTCGCATTCTTGGGAAAGAAGCGGTGACGGGACAGCAGTCGGTAGAGCGGGATGATCTGGGGCAGGAAGCTAAGCAAGCGCTAGGCGCTGTCTTTACCCAAAAGACAAACCAGCACCTGGATTTTCGAAGTGGCAGTTTCCAACTGGTGCAAGGCAAGCACTTATCTGGTAAGGCTCGCGGCCAGATCTTGATCCACCAAGAGTTGGCTAAGAAGAACAAGCTAAAGGTCGGAGATTCCTTGACCTTATCCAGCTTTCAGATGGGAGAGACTCCTGCCAAAGAGCAAACCTTTAAAATCGTAGGGATTTTTTCAGGTAAGAAACAGGAAAAATTTACAGGAATGACCTCTGATCTGAGTGAAAATCAAGTCTACCTCCCTTATGAGGATGCGACCAAACTTCTTGGTCTCAGTCAGCAAGAAGTGACCCAGGTCACCTTTGGCGTCAAAGATCCTGAGAAAATCGATGCCCTCTTGAAGCAAGTCAAAAGCTTGGATCTGGATTGGCAGTCTCTGCGCGTGGTCGAAGATCGCAAGGCCTTTGACCAGATGAAGGAATCCTCTCAGACCCTAGAAGGCCTGGTGCGGATCATGATGATCGTCCTCCTAGTGACAGGAGCCGGTGCTCTATCGCTCTTACTCAGTCTCTGGACACGGGAGCGGATCCATGAAATCGGGGTGCTCTTATCCATTGGGAAGAGCAAGGGCCGGATTTTTAGACAGTTCCTCTTGGAAGTGGTGCTGGTATCCTTACTAGCAGTGATCCCAGCCTTTCTCATCGGGCGGATGGTCAGCCATCGTTTCTTAGAGCAGTTTGTCGGACAGACCGGTCAACAGCAGACCCTAGACTTGCTCAACCAAGTCCCTCAAGGCCTTTCCTTAGGAATCGCCTATGCTAGCCTCTTGTGCTTGATCCTTCTGTCGCTCGGTGTAACGACCAGCATGATCTGGCGCAAGACCCCAAAAGAAATATTAACAAAAATGAGTTAAGGAGAAATGACATATATGCTAGAACTCAAACATGTATCCTATAGTTACCAAAGCTACCAAGAAGAGATCTTCTCAGACGTGAACTATCAGTTCAAAAATGGGACTTTTTACAGCATTATCGGTCAGTCTGGAGCAGGGAAATCAACCCTCCTATCCCTCTTGGCTGGTCTGGACAATCCCAAGAAGGGGCAGGTTCTCTTTGATGGGGAGGACATCCAGACCAAAGGGTCTAGCTACCACCGCAAGCACCATGTCTCCCTGGTCTTTCAGAATTACAATCTGATTGACTATTTGACGCCACTTGAAAATGTTCGCCTGGTCAACAAACAAGCTGGGAAAGACATTCTCTTGGAGTTGGGATTGGACGAAACGCAAATCAAACGCAATGTCCTACAACTATCCGGCGGGCAGCAACAACGGGTGGCCATTGCGCGTGCGCTCGTTTCAGAAGCACCTGTCATCTTGGCAGATGAGCCAACAGGAAACCTTGACGAACAGACAGCAGGTGATATCATTGCCATTTTGAAGAAGTTGGCCAAGGAACGCCAAAAATGTGTCATTGTCGTCACTCACAGCAAGGAAGTGGCAGAGGCCTCCGATGTGGTCTTGGAATTGAGTCGCCGTAGCCTTGTTGAGAAGAGCAAGTAAGGAGGGAATGCTATGTTGCGAAATGCTTTTGCTTATATCACACGTAAATGGCCCAAGTCTCTCTTGCTCTTTGCCATCATTCTCCTCATGGGGACCTTGAGCTTGATCGGACTCTCCATGAAGGGAGCGACCCAAAAAGCTTCATCGGAAAGCCTGGGATCCATTACCAATAGCTTCTCCATGCAGATCAACCGCAGGACTAATCCAGGAACCCCACGGGGAGCTGGGAATCTCAGAGGAGAAGATATCGAAAAAATCAGCCAGGTAGAGGGGATCACTTCCTCCATCAGGCGGATCAATGCCATCGCAGATATCCTAGACCACGAGATCATTGAGACTGAAGAAACCCTGCAAAATCAATCTCCAGAGCGGGCCAAATACTTTAAAAACACCCTGATGGTGACGGGGGTCAATGACTCTTCTAAAGAAGATAAGTTTGTCTCTGGAGCCTACAAGCTGGTCCAAGGGGAGCACCTGACGGATAAGGACAAAAACCAAATCCTCATGCACGAAGATTTGGCGAAAAAGAATGGTCTTAAGGTGGGCGATAAGGTGCGTCTCAAGTCCAATCTCTACGATGCTGACAATGAAAAAGGGGCCAATGAAACCGTCGAAGTGACCATTAAGGGTCTGTTCTCAGGGAAGAACCAAGCTCCTCTAACTTACGCCCAAGAGTTGTATGAAGACACCCTCATTTCTGACCTGGATACAGCTGCTAAACTCTATGGCAATACTGTCCAAACAGCTACCTATGAGGATGCGACCTTCTTTGCCAAGGGGGATCAGGATCTGGATGCCTTGATCGAAAAAATCAAAGCACTCGATATTGACTGGAACCTCTATGACCTGGTTAAGAGCTCTTCCAACTACCCAGCCTTGCAAAAATCCATCAGCAGCATGTTCCAAGTGGCGGACTACTTGTTTATCGGCAGCCTCATCTTTGCTAGCTTGCTTCTCACCCTTCTCCTCGTCTTGTGGCTCAATGCTCGTCGCAGAGAAGTGGGTATCTTGCTAGCTCTGGGACTCTCCAAGGTGCAGATTGCAGGGCAATTCGTGGCAGAATTAGTCATGATTTCCATCCCAGCCTTCCTCCTCTCCTATGGAGTTGCAGGACTTCTTGCCAAAACAGTCGGAGATACGGTACTCAAGAACGTAACCAGTGGCATTGCCAAACAAATGGCTCAAGAATCCTCTGCAGCCAACCTTGGTGGTGGAGCTGAGGCAGAAAGCTTCAGTAAGACCCTGACAGACCTCCATATGGACATCCAACCGAGCCAATTGCTGGTGATTGTCTTGGTTGGCGGCCTCCTCTTGATTCTCGTATCCATCCTTTCTTCACAATGGCTCTTGCATAAGAAACCAAAAGATCTCTTGGTGGATGTCGAATAAGAAATTGTTTCCTAAAATAGAAATAGGGTATAATAGGAGGTAGAAGAAGTTTCTTAGATAAAAGGAAAGTGTATGAAGATACTAATCGTAGAAGATGAAGTCCTGATTCGTGAAGGGATGAGCGACTATCTCATGGAATGTGGCTATGAGGTCTTTGAAGCAGGCGATGGGCAGGAGGCCCTGGACCTCTTTCACAAAGAGGCACCAGATCTGGTCTTACTGGATATTCAGCTCCCTATCCTCAATGGCTTGGAAGTGCTCAAGACCATCCGGAAGACCAGCTCAGTCCCTGTCCTCATGCTAACGGCCTTCCATGACGAGGACTATAAGTTGACGGCCTTTGGAGAGTTGGCGGACGGCTACCTGGAAAAACCCTTTTCCTTGTCCCTCTTGAAGGTCCGTATCGAAGCTATTTTTAAAAAGCTCCAGCCTTCCCGGGTCTTCACCTATGGAGAGGCACGGGTGGATTTTGAGAGCTACACAGCCAGCCTAGCTGGGCAAGCCGTCTCCATGAATGCCAAGGAGTTGGAAATCTTGGAATATTTGCTCCAGCATGAGGGCAAGGCCCGGACTCGCTCTCAGATCCTCGATGCGGTCTGGAAGGAGACAGAGGAGATTCCTTTTGACCGGGTGATCGATGTCTATATCAAGGAACTACGAAAAAAACTAGAGCTGGACTGTATCGTTACGGTGCGCAATGTCGGCTATAAATTGGAGAGACCATGACCAAACGAAGTATCTTTGCAAAGATCTTTCTGATCACCTTTGCCCTTTTTAGTGGCTTAGTTATCCTTCTACACGCTTCGGTTTACTTTATTTTCCCGTCGACCTATATCGAGTCCCAGCGCCAGACGATTTTGAAGAAATCACAGGCCCTGGCCAAGAGTTTCCAGGGCCAGGAAGAAGGGACCATTGAGTCGGTCATCGACCTTTATTCTAAGACCAATGATATCAAGGTGTCTATCAAAGGCAAGGAAAAACAAAATGCCCTAGAGGTCAAGGATGATCTGCTCGTGAACCCTGACAGCCAGAACAATTCTCTGGTCATTGAAGAGCGAAAGATCCATACCAAAGAGGGGAAGGACTTGACCTTGCAATTCTTAGCAACTGTCGATTCCCAAAAGGAAGCGCGAGACATCAGTCTGGGCTTTCTTCCCTATAGTCTTCTTGCTTCCTTTGTCCTGTCTCTGATTGCTTCCTATCTCTATGCCCGCCTGATTTCTGCTCCGATCCTGGAGATCAAGCAGATGACCAAGCGAATGAAGCGCTTGGATCGGACAGCCAGTCTCCCCATTCATTCGCAGGATGAGATCGGCGTTCTCAAGCAACAGATCAACGACCTCTATCACCATCTTTTAGAGGTGATCGACAATCTAGAGCAGCAGAAACAGGAAAATCTGAAGTTGGAGCAGATGAAGGTGGAATTCCTACGTGGGGCTTCGCATGAGCTCAAGACGCCTCTGGCCAGCTTGAAGATTATCCTAGAAAATATGCGGGATAAGATCGGCCGCTACAAGGATCGGGACCGCTATCTGTCGGTCTCCCTCGATATCGTCGATGAGATGAACCAGATTGTCCTGGAAATCCTATCTCTGTCCTCTGTCCAAGAATTGGCTGGAGACAAGGAGTGGATCCAGCTGGATCAGGTCTTAGAGCAGATCCTCGACCAGTACAAGGTCTTGGCTCAATCCCGCGCGCTCACGATTGACAATCAAATCCCTGACAAAGCAGTTTATATGGACCCAGCCATTCTGAAATTGGTCCTCTCAAATGTCATTAGTAATGCCGTCAAGCATTCGGATGCCGGTGGAGAGATCCAGCTCCGTCTCGAAGAAGAAGGGACGCACTTGGCTGTTGAAAATACCAGTCAAGAAATGGTAGAGACCGCTGAGATGCCAATGACCGCTAGCCGCCAGAAGAAGGAAGGTGGCTTGGGACTCTTCGTGGTCCAACACTTGCTAGACCATGAAGAACTGGCCTACCAATTTGATAAAACGGCTATGGGCCTACGCTTCCGTATGGAACTGCCCAAAGATCCATAAGAATAAAAAGAGGCTGGGACATAAGTCCTAGCCTCTCAATTATTTTTGGATTGTTGAGCAAGACGCAGTGGTTGAGTGGGCTCTACTACGCTGATTTCATCAGCTTTTACAGCCCTACTCAACTGTGCGGAGGTGGGATGACGAAATCGAATTCTAACGAATTACCGATTTCTGTCCCACTCTCTTGTATTTAATCAACCTTTTCTACCTTTAGCAGTTGGCCATGTTTTAATTCATAAATGGTATCCACATAGGTCAGGATGGAGCGGTCATGGGTCACCATAATGGCGCTCTTGTTTTTGGATTTGACTTCTTTCCGGATCAATTGGGCGATTTCTTGCCCTCGATCTGGGTCTAGACTAGCCGTTGGTTCATCAGCTAAGATGACCTGCGGATTTCCGATGAAGGCTCGAGCGATGGCTGCCCGTTGTTTTTGCCCACCGGACATCTGATTTGGGTATTGGTGGTAGCAAGCTTCAATACCAAGATCTGCCAGCAAGGCTTTGACTTCCTCTTGGCGTTTTTTCTTGTCCTTATCCCCTTTTAATTTGGCCACCAGTTCTAACTGGTCACCGATTTTCATATAGGAGAGGAGCTGGTGATCCTGAAAGATAAAGCCGAGTAATTCCAGCCGTTTTTGCGTCCACTGGCCTTGGTTGAGACCAGTCAAGTCTTGGCCAGCGATGCGAATCCGCCCCTCATCCGCTGACAAAAGCAAGCCAGCGATGGCTAAGAGAGTGGATTTACCAGATCCTGAAGGGCCCAAGATGGCGACGAATTCGTTGGGTTCGACGCTTAAATTAAGCTGGTTGAGGACATGGTGCATCTGGTTGCCATCGGCGTAGGATTTTCTGATATTTTCTAATGCAATAATGGCCATCTTATTCTCCATTTCCACCAATGACTTCGATTGGATCTACTTTTTTGATTTTGACAAGGGACAAGGCACCACACAAGATAGAGGTCAGGATAAAGCTAACCGAAATGGTGAGGTTGTCTTTAAGGGTCATAAAGGAAGGGACGCTATTGGGTAAAAATGGCGCCATCATAGTTGTCAAGCCAAGCCCTAGCAGCACTCCGATGAGGGAGATAATGGTGAGCTGGGATAGTTGGACATAGGTAATCTGGCTCATGGACATGCCAATAGCCTTCAAGACACCGAACTGTTTCAACTTCTGCAGGGTGAGGATATAGAAGAAAACCCCAAGGATAGCAGAAGAAGCGAGTAAGAGCACCCACGTGATCATCCGTAGCGTCAGGTTTTGAGCCTTGTAGCCAGGGATTTTATCGATCACTTGCTTCTTATCCGCCACCATTAAGTTGCTGGCTAGATCGCTAGAAGGGATGTTTTTCTTGGTCACAAGGGTTTGGGCTTGCCATTGATAGCTTGGATCTGTTTTTTGTCGCATGCCTGTGTAGGTCTCCGAGCTGATAAAACCAATCTCGCTATAGCCGTATTTGGCATTTTTCGCGAAGGCCACGACCTTGAGTTTTTGCTTAGAAGTTTTGTCGATCACGTGATCGCCGACTTGGATTCCCTCATCCTCTTTGAAAGAACTATCCAGAATGACCTCGTTTTTCTTTAAGTCGGAGATCTTGAGGTCGGTATCTTCTATGATTGGATTGAGGATTTCCTCTTCATTGTGATCGGTTGCGAAGTAGGTGATATCCAGAGTGTTGGAATCCTCTGTTTTTGAGACGGTTGCTCGCTGGATGGACAAGCCCGAATAGTTCATCCCCTCTATCTTTTGGACCTCATCTAAATCCTTCGCCTTAATAGTTGAAAAGGGGATAATCCCTTCTGAATCCGTCGAAAGGATGTAGTGCAGCGACCCATAGTTATCGATTTGAGCCGATACCGAACAGCCCAGTCCATTTGTCAACCCGGACAAGAACACCACCATAAACATGAGAATGGTAATGAGTAGCTCAATCAGGATAAACTTCTTGGGTTGGTATTTAATTTCATTCCATGCGATTTTCATATTCCTTCTCCTTTTAGCACGGAGGTGCTCGAGCAGGGTTGCTGGCACCTAAACATACTCTACCATCATACCACAAGTGGAGGAATAATATGGGGATGGTGTTTGGTAGAGTATGAAGGAATCGGATTTGTTTACTGTGTTCAATTTGATTCTCAATTATTATTTGTTAATGAATACAAAAATAAATCTGCTATAGACAAGAAAAAGCCTTGATTTCAAGGCTTTTCCTGTTGATTTAGATGCCCCCTGCATGGATTTGGAAAGAACTTTCATATTGAGAGTAATTAAAAATGTTGAAATTTAATTGAATTTCGGAAGGCGCTTTTAGGTATTTTCAATATCATGATTTAAAAGTAGGGCAAAAAAACATACTGAATTGAACTGTTTAGTAGCTTAAATATATCATGGCGCTATCTAAAAAGTTAATTTTATAGAGTTTGTTGGAATAGTTACTGAGTTTTTTGTATAATATTCAAACTTTATTATTATATCATGAAAATAATTAGAAAAACAGACTTGTATTATTTTGAAATTTGTATATGATGAAGGTGTAAGAACTATAAAATAGCCTGTTAGAAAGGGTAATGAAAGAATTAATCAGGCTATATAAAATTGGTGATTGGTAATTAATGTTGTAAAACAAGAAAGGAAAAGGTAAAAAATGCAAATACATAAAAAAATTTTTATAGTAGTGCTGGTTTTATCCATTTGTATCTAACTTTATTTTCTTATCAATCCGTCTAATATTCTCACCTTTCCGATTTTTGTGAGTGAATTTGATGACACCACATTTAAATATTACATGTTTGTGAAGATTGGAATTGTATTATTATTTATCAAATTCCTACTAGATATATGCTTAGAAATTATCAAGAATTGGTTTAAAAATTTTTGATATTTCTTCATACAAAAGAGTCTGAGACAGCGTTTTGTCCCAGACTCTTTTGTGAGTTGTGAGCTCTGTTTTATAGATTCCACTGTTTGAGGGAGATTTCTCCGCTATTGAGCCAGATTTCTTCTTGCTTGTCTAATTGGACCAAGAGTTGGCCAGTATCAGAGATGTCTTTGGCGAGGCCTTGATAGGTCTGCTGGTTCTGCTCAAAGGTGACGGTTCGTCCTAGGACCAAGGAGCGCTCTTTGTAGAGGTAGACCAGTTCATCGACATCCGTTTGGAAGAATTCTTTCCAGATCTCACTGATGAGGTCATTGCGCGTGATGGGACAAGGCCCTTCAAATAAGGAACCAGCCTTGCTTTCTAGCGCTTCTGGAAAAGTAGGGATGGCTAAATTGAGACCGACTCCGATAATGACATCTGTGACAAGACCAGTCTCGATGGACGTGATAGCTTCGGTAAGGATTCCCCCAATTTTTTTATGGCGGTAGTAAATATCGTTGACCCACTTGATAGCGATATCGATCAGGGTCAGGTTTTTAATGGCCTTATAGATGGCTCCAGCTACCATGAGGGTATATGGTGGGAGCTCTGCAGGGGGCAATTGTGGCTTGAGATGAAGGGACATGTAGATGCCCCCTTGATCAGGGCAGTAGTAGTCACGACCAAAGCGGCCCTTTCCTGCAGATTGCGAATTGGCCAGGTAGAGCGCCTTGCCTTCTTGATGGCTTTCTATGCCTAATTTTGCATCCAATTGGGTGGAACCACAGTCTTCATTCAAGGACACGGTCAACTGGGTATTGCTTGCGATGATCTCAGGAAGCAGAATATCGCCTGAGACCAGTTTGTAGCCCTTCTTTTTGAGGGACTCGATGACGACCCCATCTTTTTCTAGACGTTGGATGGCCTTCCAGATAGAGGTACGGGAAACGCCTAGTTCTTGCGCCAGCTGCTCCCCGTTGACATAATCATCTGCCTGAGAAAGGGTTTGAAAGAGGATTTCATGTGTTTTCATAGGACCTCCTAGCGACTGCTGTCACGAATCGTCAGTTTGGTGGCTAATTTGACCATATAGGGAACACTTGGTTGACTCCCTTGGAAGGTTTGTCGCAACATCTGGATGGCTTGCTTGCCCATTTCTTCCGTGTAGACGGTTACTGTAGAGAGAGCGGGAAAAACATACTTAGCAATCGATGTATCATTGAAGGAAATGAGACTGACGCGATCAGGAACTGAGATTTGGTGCTCCTGAAGGGACCGCAGAGCCCCGACAGCTAAGGCATCACTAGCCATGAAAAAGGCAGTTGGTAAGTCGTCGCCCAAGGCTTGAATCAGCTGCTCCATCATCTGATAACCCGACTCGGTCGAGAATTGCCCAACAGAGACAAAGCGCTCCTCATAAAGCCCTTTCTCCGTGAGATACTGTTGAAAGGT
Source organism: uncultured Streptococcus sp. (assembly GCA_902373455.1). Classification (GTDB taxonomy): domain Bacteria; phylum Bacillota; class Bacilli; order Lactobacillales; family Streptococcaceae; genus Streptococcus. The sequence continues at coordinate 3,987 of CABKMC010000018.1, read as the reverse complement.
CCGTTGACGGGGATCCATCTGAAGCGGTGTCGCATCTGCTGTTTCTTCTTGACCAACCAAGAGTCCGATCTCCTTGTGGCCCTGCTCGAGGAAATACTCGAGAGCCGTGATGACAGAATCTTCTAGATCGGTCGTCACACAGGAATGTCCCAGATAGAGGGTATTGCTATCGACAAAAATCAGAGGTTTGCCGTAGCTTTCTAGATCTCGAATGGTCTTGGGACTGAATTTTCCAAGAGCGATAATGCCGTCTGCCTCTTGAATCAAGGACCAATCGTCATTATTAAAGATACGAAAGATCTCATAGCCTAATTCCTGGGCTTGTTTTTCTAACCCCATCCGAATGGCATAGTAGTAGAGGTCATCTAATTCTTCTTCGCGCGTGTACCATTCAAAGATGACGATTTTATGAAAATCCTCAACTGGTTGAGGCGCTGTTTTGCGGCTTTTCTTTTGGTAATGCAGGTCCTCAGCGATGCGAAGAATCCGACTGCGCGTGTCTTCCCCAACCGATAAGGTCGCATCCTGGTTGAGGACGCGAGAGACCGTTGCTTGTGAAACGCCTGCTTTTTCCGCAATGTCTTTAATCGTTGCCATAGTTCTTCCTTTATTGATTTCTACTTCCAGTATACTCTAAAAACTAGTAAAAAGAAATAAAATTTTACTAAATTTTATGTTTGCTACGATATTGGCTAGGAGTCAGTTGGCTATAGGCCTTAAAAGCCTTTGAAAAATAGAGGGGATCTGAAAAGCCCACCGAGTAAGCTACAATCTTAATGCTTTCGTCTGTGTTGGTCAGTAACTGCTGGGCACGCTGCATGCGGACCGAGTGCAAGAATTCCTTGGGAGAGATCTGGTGAAACTCCTTAAAGACAGTTGTCAGATAGGAGCGATGGACATTGAGGTCATCGGCGATCTCTTGAATACTCAAGTGTTCTTTACCGTAATGCGTCTCAATCACATGCTTACAGGTCAGATAGAGCTGATAGGTGGGAGATGGATGACTCCGATGGATATCGGGAGCCACTTCACTGATTAGAAATAGTAGTTCATAGATCTGCGAGAGGAGATGGAGTTGGTAGTGAGAAGTCATTTTCGAAGCCTCTGCCTTGTGGACGAGTCGCTCCATAAACTGGCCGATCTTTTCTGTTTCCACTTCTGTTTTCTTTAAAAAGCCTTTTTCATGCAGGGTTGAAAAACGCATGAAATCACTCACCTTGGTGCCACTGATGCCAATCCAGTAGTAGGACCAAGGTTCTTCGGCATCGGCCTTGTAGTAGGTCACTTTATTTTTGGGGAGAAGAAAGAGATCCCCGGCCTCTAGGTGGATTTCTTTTTTATTGAAGTGGAAGACTCCCTTTCCCTTGGTAACAAAATGCAGTACAAAATTATCTCGGACGCTAGGACCAAATTCATAATTCTTCGGACAATCTTCGTAGCCATAAAAATCAAGGGCTAGGTCAATAGTGTCGGTTTGGTATTCAGAAAAGACTGACATGGTTGAACCTCCTACCTAACATTTTACCATATATGTGCAACAAAATTCTATTTTCGGAAGCGTTTACAATGAGTAAAATAAAGACATGCTAAAAAAGAAAGTTATTGGAACCGAATTTAAAAATACATAGTGATATTATTTCGGGCCCAATGGAGGAAGATATGGCAATTCGTATTGAACAGAATTTGTTCTATGTAGAAAGTAAGGGACTGAGCCTGATCCTTGAAAATCGAGATGGCTACCTGATGCTTAAGCATCTGGGGCGTCCGATCCCGTCTTATCATTTTTCCAATACCGTGCATGAGAAGGATCATGCTTTCTCTGGAAATCCAACACCTGACAATCGAACCTTCAGCTTGGATACCCAGCGTCAGATCCTAGGACAGCACGGGCTTGGAGATTTCCGAAAGCCGTCTATTCAGATCCAACACGGTGCTACAGAAGTGACAGATTTCCTCTATGTTGGAGCCAACATCTATTCTGGTAGTGTCGAGGCGACTGGTCTTCCTAACCCTCACTCGGTAGACAAAGCTGAAACCTTGGCCCTGATCTTTGAAGATGATCAAGCGGCCCTGCGTTTGACCCTCTACTACACCGCCTACGAGGATCGTGCAACGATCACTACTTTCTCGAAGATTGAAAACTGTAGTGATGAAACTGTCGTGATCCACAAGGCTCTCAGTGTTATGGCAGATGTTCCGGCAGGTGATTATGATGTCATTACCCTTCAAGGGGCTTATGCGAGAGAAAAAACAGTCCGCCGCCAGCAAGTAGAGCAAGGAATCTTCTCCATCAGCTCCAACCGTGGTGCTTCTGGACACGCCCAGACCCCGGCCCTTATTCTTGCTGATCATGAAGTGACGGAAGATTCGGGCTCTGCTCTTGCCTTCCAACTGCTCTACAGTGGAAATTTTGAAGGATTTGTTCAAAAGAATCAACTCAATGAAGTTCGGGTTGGCTTGGGAATCAATCCAGAAAACTTCTCCTGGGAGTTGGCGCCGAATCAGAGCTTTGATACGCCGGTAGCCATGATTAGCTACTCCCATAAGGGATTGACTGGTCTCAGTCAAGAGAGTCAAGCATTTGTCCAAAACCATATCATTCCAGCTCCGTTTGCTTATAAAGAACGTCCAATCCTAATCAATAACTGGGAAGCGACCTACTTTGATTTTAAGAAAGAAAAATTATTGGAGCTGGCAGATGAGGCTCAAAAAGCGGGAATCGAACTCTTCGTTCTTGATGATGGCTGGTTTGGCAATCGCTATGATGACAACCGGGCTCTCGGTGACTGGACTGTTAATGAAGAAAAATTAGGAGGAAGCCTAGCAGAACTGATCCAAGGCATCCATGACAAGGGACTTCAATTTGGCCTTTGGGTGGAGCCAGAAATGATTTCTGTTGATAGCGACCTCTATCGGGCTCATCCGGACTGGGCTATTCAAGTCCCAGGCTATGAACACACCTATTCACGGAATCAACTGGTGCTCGATTTCGCTAATAAAGAAGTAGTGGCTTATATCAAGCAGGTCTTGGATGACTTACTTGGAAACCATGAGATCGACTATATCAAATGGGATATGAACCGCAATATCACCAAACTTGGAAATGGGAAAACCTACCTTGAAACCAAGATGCAATCCCATGCGTATATCTTGGGTCTCTATGAAGTGGTTTCTTACTTAACAGAGAAGTACGAGAACATCCTCTTTGAATCTTGCTCTGGTGGTGGTGGCCGCAATGACCTCGGTATGATGCGTTACTTCCCTCAGGTATGGGCAAGCGACAATACGGATGCCATTGCCAGACTTCCAATCCAGTACGGTTCTAGCTACCTCTATCCTACCATTTCTATGGGGGCTCACGTATCAGCGGTGCCAAATCACCAGATGGGACGGATGACACCACTTGAAACGCGTGGTCATGTAGCCATGATGGGAAATCTGGGCTATGAATTGGATCTAACCAGTCTTCTGCAAGAAGAGTTGGATCGGATCGCAGCTCAAGTCGCTCATTACAAAACGATTCGACCACTTGTTCAGTTCGGAAAACACTACCGCTTGATTAATCCAAGCCAAGGTAGCAATCAAGCAGCCGTCCAGTTCACTTATCAAGACCGCACGGTTGTAACTTATGTACGGGTCTTATCAACTGTTGAGGAGATCGAGCCGACCCTGAAACTCAAAGGGTTGGAAGAAAATGCGCTCTATAGCTTAGAAGGGACGGATCAAGTCTATTCAGGAGCCGAGCTCATGTATGCTGGCTTAACCGTCGTTCTTCCTCAGGGAGATTTCCTCAGCAAACAATATGTTTTTGTCAAAAAATAAAAGGAGACAGCCAAATGAAATGGTATAAAAAAATCGGACTTCTTGCGACTACAGGCCTAGCCTTGTTTGGGCTCGGTGCTTGCTCCAACGATGGAAAATCTGCGGATGGCACAGTGACCATCGAGTATTTCAACCAGAAAAAAGAAATGACCAAAACCTTGGAAG
>CABKMC010000017.1 GCA_902373455.1 uncultured Streptococcus sp. | reverse complement strand
TCTTCGAAGTTCGCTGACGTCCGTACTCACCTAAGGAAAGTTTCGAAAGATATATCTTCAAAAGAACCTTCGCAGACGCGAAGGTTCTTTTCTATTCCACCAATTCCAACACAACCGTTTGGTAAGGGGTCAATTCTAACACTTGGTCTCCTTCTTGGAATAATCCTGCTGTGTTATTTAAAACGACCGTTTTAATCGGAGCTGGCAACTCTATGGTAGCCTGGCGATTTTGGAAATTGCTGACAACCAAGAGACGCTTGTCCCCACGGCGTTCAAAGGCGATGATGTTTTCACGGTCCCGATACGCTGGGATCATATCTCCAAATCGGATAGTATTTCCATAGAGGGGATGGCGATACAAGGCCGTCAGCTGCCGGTAATAATTCAAGATGGAATTTGGATCCTTTTCCTGATCTTCCACATTGATGGCAACATTTGGTTTGGGACTGATCAACCAGGCTGACCCATCGCTAAAGCCCAGACCTGGCTCTCTTGTCCACTGCATCGGTGTCCGCGCATTGTCTCGGCTGTAGTTGGCAATCACTGCTAAGGCTTCTTCCTCGCTCAAACCAGCCTCTTTAGCTACATGGTAGCCATTGATGGTCGCGATATCATCAAAGTCCTCTACTGATTCGAAGACTTGGTTTTCCATTCCAATTTCTTGACCTTGATAGATAAACGGAATTCCCTTGCGCAAAACCTGAATAGTCCCTAAAGCTTTTTTACTGGTGTCGTTTACTGGACCTTCAGCAATATAATGGGACACCCCACGAGGCTCATCGTGGTTTTCAATGATCGTCGAGAGAACCCCAATCCTATCTGCGCGCTCATGCGCTTGGAAAATACTTTCCTTGAGTTCATCTGCTGTTGGAAGACTATGGTCAAACCAGCCCTTTCCTTCCTGCCCTAAGCAGGTTTGCTTGAAGTCAAAGATAGAAGAAAAGACACCGTCTTTTCCAATGAAGAAATGCAACTCTTCGTCGGTTTCATTGAACACTTCCCCTACTGTGAAGGCATTGTACTTGGCGAAGGTTTGCTCATTTAACTCTTGCAAGAACGGTTCAATCGATTGGGCATTCACTAGAGACTCCGGTACTGGGACCAAGCCATTTTCGCGATCAGACGGAAGCGAACGCCATTCTAGATCTTTTTTGATATTGATAATAGCATCGATCCTAAAGCCCGCAATTCCCTTGTCCAACCACCAGTTGATCATCTTGTAAATTTCTTCGCGCAAGACAGGATTTTGCCAATTGAGATCTGGCTGATCCTTGTGGAAAGAATGAAGATAGTATTTGTTGGTGCCAGGAACCGACTCCCAAACACTGCCCCCAAAGTAACTTTCCCAGTTGTTGGGTTCTTTGTCACTTTCGATAAAATAAAAGTAATCCGCATAAGGACCATCTGGATCCGCTAAAGCCTTTTGGAACCACTCGTGATGACTGGAGCAATGGTTAACCACCAAGTCCATAATGATAGAAATTCCCCGCTTCTTGCCTTCCGCAATCAATTCTTCCATGTCTTCCATAGTCCCAAAAAGGGGATCAATGGCATAATAGTCTGAAATATCATATCCCTGGTCAATAAAAGGGCTCTTGTAAATAGGGGAAAGCCAGAGAATATCAATTCCTAAGTCTTGAAGGTAATCGAGTTTCTCCGTGATGCCTTTCAAATCCCCAACACCATCACCATTGCTATCCTTAAAGCTTTTTGGGTAGATCTGATAAGCGACCTTCCCCTTCCACCAGTCTTTTTCCATGTTTTGTCTCCTTAAAATGAAAGAGACTGAGACATATCGTCTCAGTCTCTACAGTTTTAGTAGGTATTAGTATACTGTTTTTTCAGTTTCTTTATCGAAGAAGTGAGCTTTGTTCAAGTCAAATCCAAGTTCGATAGTTTCACCAGTTCCAAGGTAGTCACGTGCATCTACTTTAGCGATGAATTCGTTGTCACCAACTTGGCAGTACAAGTGAGATTCTGAACCAAGCAATTCAGATACAGAGATGGTTGCTTTTACTACTGATTCTGGGAATGTTTCAAGGAAAGCAGCTTCTGTATTCACGTCTTCTGGACGGATACCAAAGATGATTTCTTTACCATCATAGCCTTTTTCACGAAGAACTTTCAAAGCACCTTCTGGAACTTTCAAATTCAAGCCATTGGCAACGATGTATCCACCTTCCAATTTCACGTTAATGAAGTTCATTGCAGGGCTTCCGATGAATCCGGCTACGAATTTGTTGACTGGGTTTTTGTAAACTTCTTGAGGAGTACCGATTTGTTCCACACGTCCGATAGTACCTGTACCAGCTGGGTTTTTAGTAGCAGACATGATAACGATACGGTCAGCCAATGTCATCGCTTCTGTTTGGTCGTGAGTTACGTAGATCGTTGTAGCTCCGATACGACGGTGGATTTTCGCGATTTCAGCACGCATGGATACACGAAGTTTCGCATCCAAGTTTGACAAAGGTTCGTCCATCAAGAATACTTTTGCATCACGGACGATGGCACGTCCCATGGCTACACGTTGACGTTGACCACCAGAAAGGTCAGCTGGTTTACGATCCAAGAATTCTTTCAAGCCAAGGATTTCAGCTGCTTCTTGTACACGTTTGTCGATATCTTCCTTGCTGTATTTACGCAATTTCAAACCAAAGGCCATGTTATCGTACACAGTCATGTGTGGGTAAAGAGCGTAGTTTTGGAATACCATGGCGATATCACGGTCTTTAGGTGCCACGTTGTTTACAACAGTACCATCGATGGAACATTCACCTTCTGTGATGTCTTCAAGACCAGCGATCATACGAAGAGTCGTTGATTTACCACATCCTGAAGGACCTACGAAAACGATAAATTCTTTGTCTTTGATGTCCAAGTTGAAGTCTTCAACTGAGTAATGTTCGCTGTTTGGATATTTTTTGTAAATATTTTTAAGATTCAATTCTACCATGATGGTACTCCTTTGATTTTTATAGTTCTATTGTAAATGAAAACGTTTTACATTTCTATGGCAAGTCTCACAAAAAAGAAAAAGAGTTTTGTGCAAGTTGCACAAAACTCTGGATTGATTCTGTTTAAATCACATCTTGTAAAACTAAATGATAGCACAAGGCTAGATCTGTCAGATTTTTCAACTGAAGACCCGTCAACTCCTCCCACTTGTCAATCTTGTATTGAAGGGAATTGCGATGGAGATAAAGTTGCTGGGCCGCCTTGGTGACGACTGCCCCGTTGTCCCAGAGGGCGACAATGATGTCCTGCAACTGGTCTTGACTTCCAATCAACTGATGCAAACGTTCTTTGATAGGATGGAGTTCCAAATCTGCCTGCTCGATTCCCCATAGGTAGAGTTGAGAAAAGCGATAAACACCTTGATGACCTTCTCGAATCCAAGCTCGAAAGACAGCCTGTTCTGCTCGGATGACAGGAGACACTTTCCCGTCTTTAGACTCGGTCCATACTTGCCCGACCAGGATAGATAAACGAATATTGAAGTCATACTCCATGGCAGAGACGGTATCTTTTAAGATATCGGCCACAGGCAAAGACTGGTCTTGGTCCAGAATGAGCACATAGTCCTGCCCACTCAGTTGCAAGGTTGCTCGGAAATTGGGCAAGAGTGTCTGCATCATCTCCAACCAAGAAGCTGTCCCTTCTGCTGTCGAGTGCGAGATGTGGCAATAGACGAGTTGCATTTTTTTGATGACTTGAGGGGCATCTCCCTTTCCATCGATCAGGTATTGGTACCAAGGATTAGGGGCAACCTCTTCTTCACTGCCCAACCAGGAAATCAATTGTTTTTCTCGCTCGGTTAGCTCTTCTTCCTTCAGCAGCAACCATTGATGAGCCTGAAGGGGAATGGCTACATAACCAGCTGGTGGATTGGCTTGATCCGTCACCTCTGCATGAGGAAACCACTCTCTGATATTTTTCACTGCTTTCTTCCTTCTTCTACTTGCTGGATGCACCAGTCAATCAGCTCTTCTAGACGAGAGAGCTCTCCCGTCATATGGAGATAACCCATAACAGCCTCAAAGCCCGTCGACATCCGATAGGTCACGACATCCGCATTTTTGGCCTTGGTATGGCTATTGGTGTTGCGACCGCGCTTGTAGATCTCCAACTCTTTTTCCGTCAGAATTTCTTGCTCCAGCATGCTTTCAATCAAGCTGGCCTGAGCCCTAGCAGAGACATAGCGGGTGGCAGCCTGGTGAAGCTTATTGGGCTTGGTCATCCCTTGAAAAATCAGGTGTCTGCGAATATACATGGAATAGACCGCATCTCCCTCAAAGGCAAGGGCAATCCCATTGATTAGATTGACATCAATCACGTGTCCACCTTACACCTTCTTTTGTATCCAAGAGCTTGATTCCTTGCGCAGCCAATTCATCGCGAATGGCATCAGCTCGCGCAAAATCTTTCTTAGCCCGCGCTTCCTGACGTTCAGCGATCAAGGCTTCAATGTCCGCATCCAAGACTTCTTCGACAAAGACCACTCCAAAGACTTCTAACATCTTGGTCAAGGCATCCTTGACGTCTTGGTTGTAGTGACCTGAATTGATCCATTTAGCCAATTCAAAGACGACAGTAATCCCGTTTGCCGCATTGATATCTTCATCCATCGCCACGATAAACTTGTCCACAAAGCTTTGCAAGTCTGCTGGATCCACTTCTCCTGTGAACGGTTGCTCATAGGTATTTTTCAAATACTTGAGGTTGGTCTCCGCATCGCGCACCGCTTTTTCTGTGAAGTTAATGGGCTTGCGGTAGTGCTGGGTTGCAAAGAAGAAGCGAAGCACTTGGCCGTCGATAGTCTTCAATGCATCATGCACAGTGATAAAGTTGCCTAAGGACTTGGACATCTTGACATTATCAATATTGACAAAGCCATTGTGCATCCAGTAATTGGCAAAAGTTTTTCCGGTCTTAGCTTCTGATTGAGCGATTTCGTTGGTATGATGCGGAAACTCAAGGTCGGCTCCACCACCGTGGATATCAATGGTATCGCCTAAAATCCCCGTTGACATGACCGAACACTCGATGTGCCAACCCGGACGACCAGGTCCCCAAGGACTGTCCCAAGAAATCTCACCTGGTTTGGCAGCTTTCCAAAGGGCAAAGTCGACTGGATTTTCCTTGCGAGCCGTCTCTTCATCTGTCCGACCAGAAGCGCCTAGCTCCAAGTCTTCTAGAGTTTTGTTGGCTAATTTTGCATAGTTGTGGGATTTTTCCACACGGAAATAGACATCGCCTTGGCTCTCATAGGCATAGCCTTTTTCGATCAAATCATTGACAAAACGAATGATGTCATCCATAAACTCGACCACACGAGGGTGGCGAGTTGCAGGCTTCACGCCAAGAGCCGTCACATCCTCACGGAAAGCCGCAATATACTTGTCTGCCACTTCCTGAGGTGTGATGCCTTCTTCTTTGGCACGGTTGATGATCTTATCATCCACATCTGTAAAGTTGGAAATGTAGGCAACTTCGTAGCCACGATACTCAAAGTAGCGACGAATCGTGTCAAAGGCTACCGTTGAACGGGCATTCCCTACGTGGATATAGTTGTAAACCGTTGGCCCACAAACATACATGCGGACCTTTCCTTCCTCGATGGGGATAAATTCTCGCAAATCACGAGACATAGTATCATAAATTTTTAACACGCTTCATTTCCTTTCTGTTTCTACTCTTTTGGCTTCAAATAAACCACCTGAGTCTGTTTGACAAAGCCAATCTTTTCATACAAACGTTTGGCACCTACATTGCTGTCTTCCACGGCAATCTGAAAGGCCTTATCATTTTGCTCAATGAGTTGGTTGACAAGGGATTTTGCCAGGTAGCTCCCATAGCCTTTTCCACGTTCAAGTTCGGCTATTGCTAAACCATAGAGGTAATTCGTATTACTTGATAAATCAACTGTACAAGTTCCAATAACCTGACCGTTTTTTAATAAAATATATAGGCGACTTTCTGGATCCTTCAGAGCTTTAGCGACATATCTATCCACAACTTCTTTAGATTCATGTTCCTCTGAAAATGCCTGAAATTTCAACTGACTAATTTGATCCTGATAGGAACGATCTGCTAACAAAACGTCCAGATTGAAAACAGTTGCTAACGGATAAGGTCTTCTATCCTTACCTAACCAGGTTTCTGTCTCTTCATCCTCGACCAGTCCCCAATTGCTGACAAACTCAGGATGGCGCTCTAGAAAAACACGCTCTGTCTGAAAAGTCACAGACTCAATGGGATAAGATGCCGTTTCTGTCTCAAAACTTCTATACAAAGCCCGCGCAATGCCTTGACGACGATGATTGGGGTGAACCAGAATCGCTACTTCCACATCTGGGTCATCTGCATAAACGGTTAATAGGCCAACAAGTTCACCTTTTTCATAATAAAGGAAAAAGGCGGGCATATCGGGATCAAAATTGAGCATATTGGAGAGATAAGGATCCCGAAAAGTTCCGTCATCCTTCTGACAGATGGCAATAAGGGCCTTTGCTTCCAGTAGTTGGTGGTCAGTCAATGTATTGGTTGCTTGAATCACGTAGCGATCTCCTTACAAGCTAGAAGACCGATGACTGGCTTCCTTAGCATGCTCCATCTTATTCACATAGTATTCGCGTTTTTCTTCTTCTTGGTGAATGACTGGCTCATCCTTCTTACCGTGAACACGAACAATTTTAGCAGGGACTCCGACAACGGTCACATCACTCGGTACATCGGAGACGACGACCGCTCCCGCTCCTACTTTGGCCTTGGCCCCAATCTCAATCGGACCGATGACCTGAGCATGAGCGGAGACCAAGGCTCCTTCACGAACCGTTGGATGGCGTTTACCGACATCCTTCCCTGTTCCCCCAAGGGTCACCCCGTGGTAGAGCATAACGCCTTTTTCAACAATGGCCGTTTCCCCGATAACGAGGCCCGCTCCATGGTCGATAAAGACACCAGAAGCAATGGTCGCACCTGGATGGATCTCAATCTGAGTCCAAAAACGCCAAAATTGACTATGCATCCGCGCCAAGAGCTTAAAGCCATGGTTCCACAAAAAGTGGGAAACACGGTGAGCTGCCAGTGCTTTGACGCCCGGATAGGTCAAAAGGACCTCCAGCGAGGTACGCGCTGCTGGGTCATTTTCTTTTACAATATCGATGGTTTCACGCCACCATCCCATACCGTGCTCCTCCTTTTCTAATGATTATTCTGAATCTTTTTGTGTAATAGTAAAGTCTTTTTTAGGTTTGTGGTCTTTATTGTGGTGACGAGGACGATCGCCATGGCGATGAGTTTTTTCACCTTTTTCCTCGCTGTTTTCTGCTTTTGGCGGACGAGGGAGAAGAGCTTTCATAGAAGCATCGACACGACCTTTTTCGTCAATCTTGATAATTTTCACATCGACTTCATCACCGATGGCTACCAAGTCTTCGACACGGTTGGTGCGCGTCCAAGCCATTTCAGAGATATGAACGAGGGCATCCGTCTTGTCAAAGAGGTTGACAAAAGCACCAAATTTCTCGATCCGAACCACTTTGGCATGGTAGACTTCATCCACTTTGGCTTCACGCACCAAACCAGCAATGATTTCCTTGGCACGGTTAATCGCATCTTGGTCGCTCGAATAGATCGATACGTTCCCTTCTTCGTCGATATCAATCTTAACACCTGTTTCAGCGATGATCTTATCGATGGTTTCTCCACCCTTACCGATGACAATCTTAATCTTGTCGACATCAATCTTGATGGTATCAATTTTTGGAGCAGTTGGTGCCAATTCTGGACGCACTTCTGGAATCGTTGCTTCAATCACATCAAGGATTTCAAAACGAGCTTTCTTGGCTTGAGCAAGTGCTTCTGTCAAGATTTCTGCAGTGATCCCTTGGATCTTGATATCCATTTGAAGGGCTGTAATCCCGTCACGAGTCCCCGCAACCTTGAAGTCCATGTCTCCAAAGTGGTCTTCCAAACCTTGGATATCTGTCAACACGGTATAGTTGTTTCCATCTGAGATCAGACCCATGGCAATACCTGCTACTGGGGCCTTGATTGGCACACCACCAGCCATAAGGGCAAGTGTTCCCGCACAGATAGATGCTTGAGATGAAGAACCATTTGATTCCAATACTTCTGCTACCAAACGGATGGCATATGGGAATTCTTCCAAGCTTGGCAATACTTGAGCAAGGGCACGCTCACCAAGAGCACCGTGACCAATTTCACGACGACCAGGCGCACCGTAACGACCTGTTTCCCCTACAGAGTATTGTGGGAAGTTGTAGTGGTGCATAAAGCGTTTCTTATACTCAGGATCCAAACCATCGATGATTTGCGTTTCACCCATTGGTGCCAAGGTCAAGACAGAAAGGGCTTGCGTTTGTCCACGCGTAAAGAGACCTGAACCGTGCACACGAGGAAGATAGTCAACTTGTGCATCCAAAGGACGGATTTCATCGACCTTACGACCATCCGGACGAACCTTGTCTTCTGTGATCAAACGGCGCACTTCTGCGTGTTCCATTTGTTCCAAGATTTCAGCCACGTCCCGCATGATGCGATCAAACTCTTCGTGGTCTGCATATTTTTCTTCGTAAACTGCTGTGACTTGGTCTTTGACTGCTTGAGTCGCAGCTTCACGAGCCAATTTTTCTTCTACTTGAACCGCTTTTTGAAGGTCACTGTTGTAGGCTGCGATGATTTCAGCCTGCAAGTCAGCATCTACATGAAGCAATTCCACTTCTGCTTTTTCTTTACCGACTGCCGCAACGATTTCTTCTTGGAAGGCAATCAATTCTTTAACGGCTTCGTGCCCTTTAAGAAGAGCTTCCAACATGATTTCTTCTGACAATTCTTTGGCACCAGACTCTACCATGTTGATAGCGTGCTTGGTACCAGCTACTGTCAATTCAAGAAGCGATTGCTCTGCTTGTTCTTGAGTAGGGTTGATGACGATTTCTCCGTCAACATAGCCCACTTGTACCCCAGCGATAGGTCCGTCAAACGGAATATCTGAGATAGACAAGGCCAAGGATGAACCAAACATAGCTGCCATTGGGGCAGATGCATTTTCATCGTAAGAAAGGACTGTGTTGATAACTTGCACTTCGTTACGGAAACCTTCCGCAAACATTGGACGGATCGGACGGTCAATCAAACGCGCTGTCAAGGTCGCATCTGTAGAAGGACGTCCTTCCCGTTTCATAAAGCCACCAGGAAATTTCCCAGCCGCATACATTTTTTCTTCGTAGTTGACTTGAAGTGGGAAGAAATCCCCAGTTGCCATTTTCTTAGACATGACAGCTGCCGTCAAGACAGTTGACTCACCATAACGCACAACAACAGAGCCATTTGCTTGCTTTGCAACCTGACCAGTCTCTACGATTAACTCACGACCCGCAAAAGTCGTTTGAAACACTTGTTTTGTCATTGTAATCCCCTTTGGATTGATAAAATTATACGACTTGCCTACAAAGATCAAGATACCAAGCCGTTAAGCAACTCAAAGGAAAATAGGAAATCGAACGACGGAGCGGATGCTCCTAGGTAGATTTATCTTTTTCCACAGAGTTGTAGGCGGGTTCAATTACGCATGATAGCATTCTATTGACGCAGCCCATCTGTATGTTATATCCTCATCTTTGTATCCAAGCACGTATACCTTTTATTTTAACATATTCAAGCCCAAAAGAAAAAGGCTTTGAGGGCCTTTTTCTGTGAATCTTCCGCAAGTTCTATATAAAAATTTTAGAGCTAGATATAGCTTCTAATTATTTTTACGATTTCACGAATTCAGTGCTGTCGACATAAAAGCGTGTTTTGTTAGTTCCACCCTTGTAGTTCTTGTTGTTGCGTTTTAAGACAAAACGTCTGTATGGGTCAGAAGTTCCTTGAATAGTCGTTGTCACTTCAACTGAATCTTCATTGATCACCCATTCATCCGGTGAAGGGATTTCCATCGGTGGCATCGCTCCCCCACGACCGCCAGGTACAATTTCGTAGAAGGCCTTGTCTTTTGTCGAATAGATCCAGCCGTCTTTCTTTTCATTTGTTAGTTGGATCAACTTGTCTTGTGAAAGACTGCGGATTGAGTCCGATGTTTCTTCTGCGTTCAATTTATCAATGATATCTTGCAGATTATAGGTTCCCGGCGTGTAGGTATTGTAGTAATCAATGAACATGTCTTGTGGGTAACCATCAACCGCACCGTGGTCATTGTTCAACTCTAGCAAACGAGTCGGTTGCACCTGAAGTGAATAGGTCAAAGACGCACTGTTTTCAATAATCGAATAGATATCCGCTTGGTCCGCTTTTGACAAGGTCCCAATGGCTTCTTTGTCCTTTTCATCTGACTGCTTTTCTTCCCTCTTCTCTTTTTCTTGGGGCTCACCAGAGGACTTCTTGACGGATGAAGATCCTACTGGAGCATGCTTACGCTCATAGCGTTTCGGAGCGCAGGCTGCTAGGGAAAGCAAGAGGGCTGCAGCTAGTAAATAGGTTCCAATTTTTTTCATGTTTGTCTCCTTATTTTTTAGTTCACACGGTAGTACAAATCGTTCCCATTCGTAGCATCACTCTTACTCCAGTAAATGGATTCACTGCCACCTTCTCTTGAAGGAATGAAAAGAATAGGCGTTTCGTTCGTTGCCCCAGGCATCCGACTAACTCCGTGTAAATTGCCTTCCTTGAAGTAAAAACCAGAAAATTGAACACCATTGACAGCACTACCATTGACTTTCACAATTCCTTGCGCATCAAACTCAATACTCGTTCCGTGCTTATTTTCCCATACTCCTGCTACACTTGAGAAATTTCCAGCTTTAATTTCTTCTAGATTCATTCCAGTCTTTGTAGCGGCAGGTGCTGAAGCTGATTCAGTATTGCCACTCACGCGCGTTGTGAATTCAAGGGCGATCCAGCCTTGTCCAGATTCCAATTTGCCCCAAGTATGACCATCTGCGTCTACTGTTTCCGTAATGGTGTAAGTTCCTTTTGCGATCATTCCTGCAGATGGGGCGGAGGTAGACGGTTCTTTCCGAATACGAAGATCGGCTACACTGACTTGTACTTGGAAGCTTCCCGATTTTTTCTCTTCTGCTTTAGGTGTTGATTTGGAATCCCCTGTACCGTCAAAATTTTTCCAATCGAGCTTAGTGAGGTCTAACTTCTTGGCTGAAATCCCAAGAGCTTGCTCTGCCGTTTCCTTCCCACCAATTTGAATGGTTGCTTTCTTTTCTTCCTTGGCCTCCCCTTTTCCTAGCGAATAAAGGGTCAATTCCATTTCTGGATTAAGGGATTGCCAAGTGGCATAGACGATTTGTCCATTGTCAAAAAGATCTAAACTGGAGCGATAGCCACCTGCAGAAGCCACATAGGCTACATGGAGCAAGGTTGGCTGGTTATTTTTCAAATAATACACAGCAGCAATCGTTTTGCCATCCCCAATCAGCAGTTCGTCATTACCATCACGATTAAGATCCTCAAAAGCATAGTGCCACTCATTGGTGCTTCCAAGTGTTTGAAGGTTAAAGACATACGCATATTCTTCTGAAGTTGCTTCAATCTTCTTCAGTTCATTTTGTAAAGCCGTTTGGTCTTTGGCATTAATTGCGGTTGCATAAGCCTTGTAGCGATCTAATACTTCTTGATAGTTCTTTTGTCCTGTATCCTTCTTCTCTTTTTTGACCGACGAAGAGCTTGCCGTTTTCGGTTTACTTTGGCGTTCATAGCGTTTGGGCGTACAAGCCACCAGAGCTAGAATGGACGCACCCGCCAGTAGTGAAATCATAACCTTTTTCATAAAAACCTCCTCATATCTATCCTAGTATATCAAAAATGGTCAATTTTTCCAGCTCTTTTCAAGATTTTTACACAAGCATTTTCCCCTCTCCCTCTATGTTTTTGTCCTTTTTTCTGCTATACTTAAGGAAGAATACCGATCAAAAGGAGAACACTATGGAATTAAAAAAACGTTCTGAATTTCCTGAGAACGAACTCTGGGACCTCACAGCCCTCTACCAAGACCAGGAAGACTTCTTGCGCGCCATTGAAAAAACTCGTGAAGAAATCAATGAATTTGTCCGTAACTACAAGGGCAACCTCCACACCTTTGAAGACTTTGAAGCTGCCTTTGCGATTTTTGAGCAAATTCAGATCCAACTCAGCCACATTGGCAACTACAGCTTCATGCCCCAAACCACTGACTTTGGCGACGAAGCTTTTGCAGAGATTGCTCAAGCAGGAATGGATTTCGAAACTTGGGCAAGCGTCGAACTTTCCTTCTTTGATGATGCTTTGGTCGAAGCGGATGAAGAAGTCCTCGAACGCCTGGGTCAACTCCCTCACCTCACTTTTGCCATTCGTCAGGCTAAAATCAAAAAAGCTCACTACTTGGGAGCTGATGTGGAAAAGACCTTGACCAACCTGGGTGAAGTCTTCTACGGACCACAAGACATCTATACCAAGATGCGGGCAGGCGACTTTGAAATGGCTGATTTTGAAGTAGATGGAAAAGTTTACAAGAATAGCTTTGTCACCTATGAAAACTTCTACCAAAACCATGAGAATGCGGAAGTCCGTGAAAAAGCCTTTCGTTCCTTCTCAGAAGGTCTCCGCAAGCACCAAAACACGGCTGCTGCTACCTATCTAGCCCAAGTCAAATCTGAAAAACTAATCGCAGATATGCGAGGCTACGATTCCGTATTTGACTATCTCTTGGCTGAACAGGAAGTGGATCGTGCCATGTTTGATCGTCAGATTGACCTGATCATGAAGGACTTCGCTCCAGTAGCTCAAAAATTCCTCAAACACGTGGCCAAGGTCAACGGCCTTGAGAAAATGACCTTTGCTGATTGGAAGTTGGACTTGGACAGTGCGCTCAACCCAGATGTCACCATTGATGACGCTTATGACTTGGTCATGAAATCTGTGGCACCTCTTGGCGAAGAATATTCTCGCGAAATTGCCCGCTACCAAACCGAACGTTGGGTCGATTTTGCCGCCAATGAAGGCAAGGATTCCGGTGGTTATGCAGCCGATCCTTACCGCGTCCATCCTTATGTCCTCATGAGCTGGACAGGACGAATGAGCGATGTTTACACCCTAATCCACGAGATCGGACACTCTGGTCAATTCATCTTCTCAGACAACAACCAAAGCTACTTCAACGCCCACATGTCGACCTACTATGTGGAAGCTCCTTCTACCTTTAACGAGCTCCTCCTTAGCGACTACTTGGAACACCAGTTTGACGATCCTCGTCAAAAACGCTTTGCCCTAGCTCACCGTTTGACAGACACCTACTTCCACAACTTCATCACCCACTTGCTAGAAGCAGCCTTCCAACGCAAGGTCTACACCCTGATCGAAGAAGGTGGTACCTTCGGTGCTAGCAAGCTCAACAGCATCATGAAGGAAGTCTTGACCGAATTCTGGGGAGACGCCGTTGAAATCGATGACGATGCAGCTTTGACCTGGATGCGCCAAAGCCACTACTACATGGGGCTTTACAGCTACACCTACTCAGCAGGCTTGGTTATCTCAACAGCGGGTTACCTACATTTGAAGAACTCCGAAAATGGAGCTAAAGATTGGCTGGACCTCCTCAAATCAGGTGGTAGCAAGACCCCACTTGAGTCAGCCATGATCATCGGAGCAGATATCTCAACTGACAAACCACTTCGCGATACCATCCAATTCCTTTCAGACACTGTGGATCAAATTATTGCCTACAGTGCAGAATTGGGAGAATAAGAACAATTTTCAGACTTAGTTTAATCTAAGTCTGATTTTTTTATTAAAATGTTACCAGTTAGTGATTGAAAGCGCTCTTATATTGTGGTATGATTATTGTGAAAAACATTACTAAATATGGAGAAAAAAATGAAAAAGTTTGTCGATTATATCATGGCCCAACCAGTTTGGAAAGTCGTTCTTTACGGTCTCGGAATCCTCTTTATGATTTTTAATCCCAAGATCATTCTTCCTATCCTATTTTTTTGTGGTATAGGATTTGCCTGGTATTTTGCTAAAAAGAAACCCAACGCTGCTAAAAGAAATATCGCTGCTATTGCTTCAGTTCTTGCAGTCGGAGGTGCATACTTAATCAACCCTAATAT
>CABKMC010000016.1 GCA_902373455.1 uncultured Streptococcus sp. | reverse complement strand
GTCTTTATTGATGGCATGGATGACATCGTTGATATTGTCGGTCTCTTGGATTTTTTCCTTGATGCTATCTTTGAAAGCTTGATCTTTCAAAAGTTGCTCTTGTAAGAGCCGTTGTAGTTTTTCTCTTTCGTACTTGTTAAATAAAAAGAGGGCCACTAAACTGATGAGGATTAAGATGTAAACGGTTTGATTCATAGATTTCTCCTGTATATAAAGGATCTGAAAATGTAGAGAATGAAGGGCATTGGGCATGAGAAAAGGAGTGAGAAAGAACTAAATTGAATCGCATTTAGTTTCTCCTCTCACTCCCATAAGAGATGTTCTACTTATCAATCATTAGATAAGAAATTACATTTTCTCAGGTGCATCGACACCAAGTAAGCGAAGAGCTTCTTTTAAGACTACTGCTGTTGAGTAGCTAAGAGCAAGACGGCTTTCGCGTTCTGGGCTTTCATCCAAGATACGAGTGTGTGCATAGTATTTGTTGAAGGCTTGAGCCAAGTTGATAGCATATTTTGCGATCAAGGATGGATCATAGTTTTCAGCAGCACGTTTGACAACACGAGAGAAGTCTTGGAGAAGCTTGATGATTTCCCAGCTTTCAGGATCGCTCGAGCTGTATGTCGCATCTGTAGATGGTGTGAAGTTGGCTTTGCGAAGGATGGATTGGATACGAGCGTAAGCATATTGAACGTAAGGGCCAGTTTCTCCTTCGAAGGATACCATGGCTTCGAGGTCGAAGTCATACCCATTGCGGCGGTCTGTCTTCAAGTCGTAGAATTTAACCGCACCAACACCGACTGCATGTGCCACTTCTTCCTTGTTTTCAAGTTCAGGATTCTTTTCTTCGATCTGAGCTTTGGCACGAGAGATGGCTTCTTGAAGAGTTGGTTCGAGAAGGATGATATTTCCTTTACGAGTTGATAATTTTTGGCGGTTTTTTGTCACCAAACCAAAGTCAACGTGAACCATATCGTCGCTCCAGTCAAATCCCATTTTCTTCAAAACAGCTTTCAACTGACGGAAGTGGTTGGATTGTTCTTGACCTACAGCATAGATGTTTTTCACAAAGTTGTAAGTCCGTGCACGGTAGATAGCGGTTGCGATATCACGAGTGATATAAAGAGTGGCACCGTCTGATTTCTTAATCATAGCTGGTGGAAGGTTGACATCATCGAGCTCAACGATGCTAGCTCCCTTAGACTCTTTCAACAAGCCTTTTTCTTCAAGAATTTGGACAGCTTCATCCATCTTGTCATTGTAGAAAGCTTCTCCGTTTAAGCTGTCAAATTCAACACCGAGGAGTTTGTAGATACGGTTGAATTCTACCAAGCTTTCGTCACGGAACCATTGCCACAACTCAGTCGCTTCTGGATCTCCATCTTCCAGTTTCTTGAACCAGAGACGTCCTTCTTCATCAAGCTCAGGATCGTTTTCGATTTCAGCGTTGATCCGAACGTAAAGTTTTAGCAATTCATCGATTGGGTTGGCTTCGACAGCTTCCTTGCTACCCCATTTTTTGTAGGCTACCATCAAGAGACCGAACTGTTTACCCCAGTCTCCCAAGTGGTTGATTTTAATGGTGTTGTAGCCCATTTTGCGGAAGATGTTTGAAAGAGCATCCCCGATAACGGTTGAGCGCAAGTGACCAACTGAGAATGGTTTTGCAATATTTGGACTTGAAAGGTCGATGGTAATGTTTTGGCCATGACCTTCGTCTTGTTGACCGTAGTCTGCACCTGCTTCGATGACGGATTTGATTACCTGATCAGAGATCTTAGATTTGTCTAAGAAGAAGTTCACGTAAGGTCCAGTTGCAACGACTTTTTCGAAGGCACTTTGGTCGATCTTTTCAGCAATGTCTGCAGCGATTGCTTGAGGAGCCTTGCGTTCCACTTTTGCAAGTGAGAAGGCTGGAAAAGCAATGTCACCAAGATCAGATGATTTTGGTTGTTCAAGCAAATTTAAAATAGCATCTTGGTCAAGAGAGTCAATCACTTTGGCCAATTCACTAGCAATGAGTTCTTTATTGTTCATATTAGCTCCTTAGTCCTTTTAACTATTATTTTAACACAATTCTGAGCGAATTTTCAATTTTTTTGGTATAATTTAAAGTATATTTATTCAAAAGTGGAGGTCCAATGAAAAAGACAGAACGTCACCTTTTGATTCAACAAATGATTCGAAATGAAAAATTGTCGACTCAAAAAGAGATTCAGGATCGGTTAGAAGCAAAAGGAATTGCTGTAACGCAAACAACTCTGTCACGAGATTTGCGCGATCTGGGTCTAGTCAAGGTGAAACGAAAAGACCAGTTGTATTATATTTTGCCAAATGAGCCTGAGGTGGCAGAGATTTATATTATGTTGTCCAGCCATGCCAAGTCGGTCTCACGAGCAGAATTCACTTTGGTTTTGCGGACAGAACTAGGAGAAGCAGCTCTCTTGGCCAATGGTGTAGATGAAATGTCAGATGAGCGTATTTTGGGAACAGTAGCAGGGGCCAATACCCTCTTGATTGTCTGCCGTGACCAAGAGGCAGCCATTGAAATTCAAAATGAAATTTTAGGGATGATGCAGTAATCAAGCCCCGTTGGAGAGAAAGAGAGATGTCAAAAGGAGGAAGATAGTGAGCTATCTACTCCTGTTTTCATCTATGGGGCTTGCGTCAGAAAATGATGCAAGAGTAAGGAATAAAGAAGTATGGCAGTAGAGAAAATATCCCCTGGAATGCAGCAGTATCTAGATATCAAAAAAGACTATCCGGATGCCTTTTTGCTGTTTCGAATGGGAGATTTTTACGAATTATTTTATGAAGATGCAGTGAATGCAGCTCAAATTTTAGAGATTTCCTTAACCTCACGGAATAAAAATGCAGAGAATCCAATTCCCATGGCAGGTGTTCCCTACCACTCGGCCCAGCAGTATATTGATGTTCTCATTGAACAGGGCTATAAGGTCGCGATTGCAGAACAAATGGAAGACCCCAAAGAAGCTAAGGGGGTCGTTAAGCGGGAAGTCGTACAGGTGATTACGCCGGGTACAGTGGTGGATTCGACTAAGCCAGATAGTGAGAATAACTTCCTAGTTGCTTTGGATCGATCAGGAAATGATTATGGTCTAGCCTATATGGATCTGGTGACAGGGGAGTTTCAGGTGACGACCCTCAATGACTTTAGCATGGTTTGTGGAGAAATCCGCAATTTACGTGCGCGTGAGGTGGTCCTGGGTTATGAGTTGCCAGAACAAGAAGAGCGTGTTTTTGTTAGCCAGATGAATCTTTTGCTGTCACATGTAGAGACGGCGCTTGATGATGTTCAACTCTTAGGGGATCAGTTGAGTGAGCTCGAAAAGGAAACAGCTGGGAAACTTCTCCAGTATGTCCACCAGACACAAATGCGGGAATTGAGCCACCTCAAAAAAGCCCATCATTATGAGATTTGCGATTTCTTGCAGATGGACTTTGCGACCAAGGCTAGTCTTGATTTGACAGAGAATGCGCGGACTGGGAAGAAACATGGTAGCTTGTATTGGTATTTGGATGAAACCAAGACGGCCATGGGTGGTCGTTTGTTGCGGTCCTGGATTCAGAAACCCTTAGTCGATTTGAAACGGATTCGAGAGCGCCAGGACATCATTCAGGTCTTTATGGATCATTTCTTTGAACGGAGCGATTTGACCGACAGCCTCAAAGGGGTCTATGACATTGAACGCTTAGCGAGTCGGGTTTCCTTTGGCAAGATCAATCCTAAGGATCTCTTGCAGCTAGGAGATACTCTGGGTCATGTGCCGACGATCAAGTCGATTCTACTGGGGATTGGTGATCCGGTCTTAGATGTCTTGATTGCACGCTTGGATGAACTTCCTGAGTTGCACCGCTTGATTACCTCAGCTATTGCTCCGGAAGCGTCTGCTGTTATTACAGAGGGAAATATCATCCGAACCGGTTTTGACGAGCAATTGGACCAGTACCGTGTCGTTCTTCGGGATGGCACTGGTTGGATTGCTGAGATTGAGGCCAAGGAACGCGAAGCTAGTGGCATTACCGGTCTGAAAATTGATTACAACAAGAAGGATGGCTACTATTTCCATGTCACCAATTCTCAATTGAACCACGTTCCTGCTCATTTTTTCCGCAAGGCGACCTTGAAAAATTCAGAACGCTTTGGTACGGAGGAATTGGCACGCATCGAAGGAGATATGCTAGAGGCGCGTGAGAAGTCTGCTAATTTGGAATATACAATTTTTATGCAGATTCGTGAAGAAGTTGGCAATTATATCCAACGTCTGCAACAGTTAGCTCAGGCGATTGCGACGGTTGATGTTTTACAAAGTCTAGCCAGTGTCGCTGAGTCGCAACAGTTGAATCGTCCCCTCTTTCATGAAGAACGGCGAATCGCGATCGACAAAGGTCGTCATCCGGTTGTTGAAAAAGTGATGGGAGCCCAGTCCTATATTCCTAATAGCATCTTTATGGATGAGGAACGGGATATTCAGCTGATTACTGGGCCAAATATGAGCGGGAAGTCTACCTATATGCGTCAATTGGCGATCATTGTGATTCTTGCCCAAATTGGCTCCTATGTACCAGCGCAAAAGGCCGAGTTGCCAATCTTTGATGCGATTTATACCCGAATCGGAGCTGCTGATGACCTGGTATCGGGTCAGTCTACCTTCATGGTGGAAATGATGGAGGCCAATCACGCCATTCGCAAGGCAACGACCCAGTCCTTGATTTTGTTTGATGAGTTGGGACGGGGAACGGCGACCTATGATGGGATGGCCCTCGCCCAATCCATCATCGAATACATTCACGATCGCACGGGTGCCAAAACCTTGTTTGCGACCCATTACCATGAGTTGACGGCACTTTCAGAAACTTTGTCTCGCTTGGAAAATGTCCATGTTGCGACCTTGGAGCGAGATGGTCAGGTTACCTTCTTGCACAAGATTGAACCCGGCCCAGCAGATAAGTCCTATGGGATTCACGTGGCTAAGATCGCTGGTTTGCCAGAAGAGTTGCTGAAGCGGGCGGATGCGATTTTGACCAAGCTTGAAGGACAAGCCCAGCAAGTACCGCTTGCGGATGCAACTCCTAAAAAGGAAGTGTCTTCGCAGGTTGCTGAACAAATGTCCCTCTTTGAGGAAGTGACAGAAAATACAGTGATCACAGAATTGAAAAATCTGGATCTCTACAATATGACTCCCATGGAAGTCATGATGGCAGTCGCCGAATTGAAAAAGAAAGTATAAAAGAAGATCCTCGTGACAGCGAGGATCTTCTTTTAGTGCTTAGCAATGCTTTGATTGATTTCTTGAACTTGTTTTTTATAAAAATGATGTGAGACCAACCAGATGATCACGTAAACAAGGGTGAATTCGACAATGAGTGAGAGGTAAAATCCGAGTCGTGCTGGAAACCAGCCGGCCAAGGTAGCTAGGGGAATAAACCCAAGTAACATGAGTAGGTAATGGCTCAGAGTAGCCCGTAAGAGGCTCCAGTCTTTTTGAAAGAGGAGACTTCCGAAGCTAAAGAGGACCCCAATCGCACCCCAAACGAGGGCACAATAGAGCATGACCAGTGAGCCGTGAACATGATGCAAGAACATCCAGCGACCGACTGCAGAGTTGGGACTTAAGGGAAGGTACAACTCAGGTGAGAAGAGGTAGGAAAAGAAGATGGATAAGATGAGCCCGATGAAAATCCCTTTTAGGGCGTCAGAAAAAGATTGTTTTAGCATGATAATTTCTCCTTAATGGCTTTCAAGTAACGACGGGAGGAGTAGGTCAGACTCCCGTTTTTAAGATAGATTTGAACGGATCCTCCACTGGTAAAGTGCAGGTGATCGATGGATTGGGTGTTAATAATTTCAGATTGGGAAATTTTGAGAAAGAAGGTCGGTAAGTCTTCAGATAGCTGATAGAGTGGTCCAGTCAGAATAAATTGATCTGTCATGGTCTCACCAATTACTTGCCGATTTTCAATGTAAAAACGTTGGAATAGCTGGCTTTCGATCAGATAAGCTTCCCCATCCTTTTTGGCACGTAAGCGCCCTTTTTGATCCAATTCTTCCACAAAGTCACGGATTTTCTCTACACGCGCAGACAGTGCAGGTGCTGTGATCATCACCGCTTCTTCTTGGAAGTGGGAATCAATGTGTACTTCAACTTTCATAAGATCGTTTCTCCCTCCTTTGGGTAAAGTCGGTTGGCCTGCTAGCCCGGCTCCTTCTTTACACTACTATTAAACACTTTTTCCAAAGGGAAGACAAGGGGATTTGTCTATGTGGTCATTTTCTTTGCCTATGCGGTTTTTTAGGAAGAAGATGGGGACAGCCTCTATTTTTTAAGAAAGGGAGTCTTGTGGATCTGTGGTATAATAGAGCTACATGTATCGGTGAAAAAATAGGTAAAGGAGCAGACATGTCACAGATTATTGAATTGCCAGAAGTCCTAGCCAATCAGATTGCGGCAGGTGAAGTGATTGAACGACCTGCTAGCGTGGTCAAGGAATTGGTTGAAAACTCGATCGATGCTGGAGCTAGCCAGATCGTTGTTGAAATCGAAGAAGCAGGATTGAAGTCGATTCGGATTACAGACAATGGGGAAGGAATTGCGCACGATGAGGTCGCTTTGGCCCTCCGTCGACATGCGACCAGTAAGATCAAGAGTCAAGCGGATCTCTTTCGTATTCGAACGCTTGGTTTTCGTGGTGAGGCCATGCCATCCATTGCTTCTGTCAGTATTCTAACCCTTCTAACTGCACAAGAAGGAGCTGCCCACGGGACCAAATTGGTCGCAAAGGGTGGCGAAATTGAGGAAGTGGAGCCAGCGACAAGCCCTGTCGGGACCAAGATCACAGTGGAAGATCTCTTTTTTAATACCCCTGCTCGTCTCAAGTATTTAAAGAGCCAGCAGGCAGAGCTATCCCATATCGTGGATATTCTCAATCGCTTGAGCTTGGCCCATCCTGAGATTGCCTTTACCTTGATCAATGATGGAAAAGAAATGACCAAAACAGCGGGGACTGGCAATCTCCGGCAAGCGATTGCGGGTGTCTATGGCCTTGCGTCTGCTAAGAAGATGGTAGCCATTGAAAACCGCGACCTAGATTTTGAAGTGACGGGCTTTGTGTCTTTGCCTGAATTGACTCGTGCCAATCGCAATTACATCAGTCTCTTTATCAACGGCCGTTATATCAAGAATTTCTTGCTCAATCGAGCTATTTTAGACGGCTACGGCAGTAAACTCATGGTGGGTCGCTTTCCACTTGCGATCATTAATATCCAGATCGACCCTTACTTAGCCGATGTCAATGTTCACCCGACCAAGCAAGAAGTGCGTATCTCCAAAGAACGAGAACTAATGGCCTTGATTTCCCAGGCTATTGCGAACGCTTTGAAAGAGCAGGACTTGATTCCGGATGCTCTAGAAAATCTAGCCAAGTCGACCATTCGCCGAACAGAAAAGCCAGTACAGACAACCCTGCCTTTAAAGGAAAACCGTCTCTATTATGACCGAGAAAGTCAAGATTTCAAACTTCGACCAGAAGTGGCAGATCCTCAACGGCCTCTGACAGATGAGGTAACTGCTGATTCTACAAGTCAAGAAAACCCAGCAGAAAAACCAACAAGCGCGATCAAGTTTGCAGAAAGAAAGACTGCGGTTTATGATGAACTGGACCACCCAGAGTTGGATCTGGCTAGTCTAGACAAGGCCTATGATAAGTTGGATGGGGAAGAACATTCGACCTTCCCAGAGTTGGAATATTTTGGTCAGATGCATGGAACCTATCTCTTTGCCCAAGGCAATGGAGGCCTTTATATCATTGACCAGCACGCGGCCCAAGAGCGGGTCAAATACGAAGAATACCGGGAGAGCATCGGGGACGTAGACGGCAGTCAGCAACAACTGCTAGTGCCTTATATCTTTGAGTTTCCTACAGACGATCTGATCCGCCTGCAACAGCGCAAGCACCTTCTAGAAGAAGTGGGCGTCTACTTAGAAGAGTACGGAGCCAACCAGTTGATCTTGCGGGAGCATCCGATCTGGATGAAGGAAGAAGAGATCGAGTCGGGCATCTATGAGATGTGTGACATGCTCCTCTTGACCAAGGAAGTGTCCATCAAGAAATACCGGGCTGAGTTGGCTATCATGATGTCCTGCAAACGCTCCATCAAGGCCAACCATACACTGGATGATTACTCTGCACGCGACCTGATCTATCAACTGTCCCAATGTGACAACCCTTATAACTGCCCTCATGGCCGTCCGGTTTTGGTTAACTTTACCAAGTCAGATATGGAAAAGATGTTCCGACGCATTCAGGAAAATCACACCAGTCTACGGGAATTGGGCAAGTATTAAACAAACAATAAAGGAATCTTATGTACGAATACATTAAAGGAATTTTAACGAAAATCACCGCTAAATACATTGTGGTAGAAACAGCTGGGATCGGCTACCTTTTGCATGTGGCCAATCCCTATGCCTACTCTGGCAAAATGAACCAAGAGGTGCAAGTCTACCTGCACCAAGTGGTCCGTGAAGATGCCCACCTTCTTTATGGTTTTGCAACCGAAGAAGAGAAACAGCTCTTTTTAAACTTGATCTCAGTCTCTGGGATTGGACCTGTCTCAGCTCTGGCCATCATTGCTGCAGATGACAATGCAGGCCTTGTCCAAGCCATCGAAAGCAAGAACATCACCTACTTGACCAAGTTTCCAAAGATCGGCAAGAAAACAGCCCAACAGATGGTTTTGGACCTAGAAGGTAAGATCAATCTTGATCTAGAAGATGCACCGGCTCAGTCTAAGGCCAAAGTTGCAGAAGAAAATCAAGCCCTTGAAGAAGCTATGGAAGCCATGTTGGCATTGGGCTACAAGGCAACGGAACTCAAGAAAATCAAGAAATTCTTTGAAGGAACTTCAGATACTGCTGAGAACTACATCAAGTCTGCCCTTAAGATGTTGGTGAAATAGGAGAAGTCTATGCCAAAACGCTGTGGCTGGGTCAAAATGACCAATCCGTTATATGTAGCTTACCATGATGAAGAATGGGGTCGGCCCCTCCATGATGACCAGGCGCTTTTTGAGTTGCTCTGTATGGAGACCTATCAGGCTGGCCTATCTTGGGAAACGGTGCTCAATAAACGGCAGGCTTTCCGAGAATCTTTTCATGGTTACCACCTTCAAGCTGTTGCAGAGATGTCGGATGAGGAGTTGGAAACTTTGTTAGACAATCCAGCCATCATCCGAAATCGTGCTAAGATCTTTGCGACACGGGCCAACGCCCAGGCCTTTTTACAAGTCCAGGCAGCATTCGGTTCTTTTGATGCCTATCTCTGGTCTTTTGTCAATGGGAAAACCATCGTCAATGATGTTCCAGATTACCGACAGGCTCCAGCGAAGACAGCTCTTTCTGAGAAGCTAGCCAAGGACCTCAAAAAGCGTGGTTTTAAGTTCACCGGACCAGTCGCAGTTTTATCCTACCTACAAGCAGCAGGATTGGTTGATGACCATGAGAATGATTGTGAATGGAAAAGTGGAAATAAGTAACTTTAGATGACTAGAACATCAGAGAATATAGAAAAAGAGAGTGGGACAGAAATCGGTAATTCGTTAGAATTCGATTTCGTCGTCCCACCTCCGCACAGTTGAGTAGGGCTGTAAAAGCTGATGAAATCAGCGTAGTAGAGCCCACTCAACCACTGCGTCTTGCTCGACAATCCAAAGATAAATAAGAGGCTAGGACTTTTGTCCCAGCCTCTTATTTGTTATAGTCAAAGCGAATGACTTGCTCCGTTGCATCTACATGGGCGTGGACTCCAAAGGGAACAATTGCTCTTGGAGTTGCGTGGCCGACATTCAAATTATAGATAATCGGGATATTGCTGTCAATGATATCCAATAGTGCCCCTTTATAGTCGTCATAGAAGGTTTCATCCATAGGTTTTCCGACCAAGAGTCCATTGATGACCTCGAATATGCCAGTGTCCTTTAAAGTCCGCAACATCTTTTTGAAGTCTTCTGGCTCAGGCTTTTCTTCGCTTGTCTCTAGCAAGAGGATCTTTCCTTCCCAGTCGGACAAGCCAGGGAAGAGTTTGTATTTTTGGCAGAGCTCCGTGCTATCTGCGTATCGAGAGTTGTCAAAGATATCGTAGAGGGATTCGAGGCAACCACCGAGGATTTCTCCCTCGAATTGGGCATTTCCTTGCAACAAGTCAAAACCGGTATTTGCATGACTGACACGAGCTGTTCCCAAGGCTTTGGGACTAAAATCAGTCCGTTCCTCATACCAAACGTTACTAGGGCGAATTTCTGAGATTTTTCCAGTCTCAATCAATTCTTTAAAGTAGAGGCAGCTATATGGCAACATTTCTTTGTCTAATTCACAAATGTCTGCTAGAAATGATTGGCCGTAAAAAGTCTTGATTCCTAGTTTATGCAACATGAGATGGTTCATGGTCGTATCCGAGAAGCCAAGAAAAATCTTTTGCTTGATAACCTTTTGAAGTTGGTCGTTTTCAAAAAGATAAGGTAGCAAACGATAGGTATCGTCTCCACCAATGGCGCATAGGATCATGTCGATACTATCATCAGAAAAGGCATGAATCAAATCCTCTGCACGTGCTTCAGGATGGTCCTTGATAAAGTCTAAGCCTTTTAGCGAATGGGGTAAAAAGATAGGATTGAGTCCCAAGTCCTTGAGACGTTGGACACCCAAGTCCACTTCGTGTTTGACAAAGTCTTCTCCGATAATGCCACTAGACAAACTAACAATACCAATAGTAGAAACCATATCTCATCCTCCTAGAAATAAATTGATGCTATTGTATCACAAAAGATGAGGAGAAACAACAAGAATTAGAATCAGAAAAAGGCTTTTAGATCACGAAAGTAAGCAAAAAAGCAACCGCTCGATGTGGTTGCTTCAGAATATAGATAAGCTCTATCAACAATAGAAAATAGCCCTTTAGAAGTTGATTGCCACATAGTTAAAACTCTTGGGAATGTTGATGTAATAGTGTTTCTAAGAATTT
The DNA here is from genome assembly GCA_902373455.1 of uncultured Streptococcus sp. GTDB lineage: Bacteria > Bacillota > Bacilli > Lactobacillales > Streptococcaceae > Streptococcus. The sequence goes on along the minus strand of CABKMC010000016.1, from coordinate 3,115 downwards.
TTCACTTTATACTCTAAAAGAAAAAGATTGAAGAAAGTTGTCCAAAATGGACTTTATCTTCAATCTGTTTTTTAAATAATTTAGGAAATTGTGTTAAAATGAAATGAAAATTACGAATAGTATAAGTGGAGGCGTTATGAAAGCAGAGATCATTGCAGTGGGAACCGAAATTCTCACAGGACAGATTGTCAATACCAATGCGCAATTCTTGTCTGAAAAATTAGCTAGTTTAGGGATTGATGTCTATTATCATGTGGCGGTAGGAGACAATGAAGGTCGTCTCTTCTCGACCATTGAGACTGCTTCAAAACGCAGCGATTTGGTGATTTTGTGCGGTGGACTTGGTCCGACAGAGGATGATTTGACCAAGCAAACCCTTGCTAAGTTTTTAGGGAAGGAACTGGTTTTCGATCCGACAGCGCTTGCCAAACTCGACACCTTCTTTGCGAGTCGCCCTGATTATGTCCGGACGCCCAATAATGAGCGACAAGCACAAATGATCGCCGGTTCAATCCCCCTTCAAAACCGTACAGGTCTCGCGGTTGGAGGGTTGATCACGGTTGATGGTGTGACCTATGTTGTTCTACCTGGACCTCCAAGTGAATTAAAGCCAATGGTCAATGAACAATTGGTACCTCATTTGACAACAGGGGAGCAGCTCTTTTCAAGAGTCTTGCGCTTCTTTGGGATTGGGGAAAGCCAGCTGGTTACGATCCTAGCCAATATCATTGAAGAGCAGAGTGATCCGACAGTGGCTCCTTATGCTAAAACAGGAGAAGTGACCTTGCGTCTGTCTACAAAGGCGAAAGATCAGGCAGAAGCGGATGCTAAGCTCGATGTCTTAGAAAAGGAAATCTTATCACGCCACACCCTGGATCATCAACCCTTGCAAGAGTTGTTTTACGGTTATGGAGATGACAATTCGATGGCCAAGGTTGCCTTTGATCTTTTGAAACAGACTGGTAAGACTATTACAGCTGCAGAAAGCCTGACAGCTGGACTCTTCCAAGCGACTCTGGCAGATTTTTCGGGTGCTTCCAGCATCTTCGCAGGCGGTTTTGTCACCTATAGCCTAGAAGAAAAAAGCAAGATGTTGTCTATTCCAGCTCAAGAGTTGGAGCAACATGGAGTAGTGTCTCATTTTACAGCTCAAGCCATGGCTTCACAGGCCCGTAAGTTAACAGGATCCGATTATGGTGTTAGCCTGACCGGAGTTGCGGGACCAGATAGTCTGGAAGGGCATCCAGCAGGGACAGTCTTTATCGGACTGGCAACTCCAAATGGAGTGGATAGTGTCCAAGTCAATATCGCCGGACGTAGCCGAGCTGATGTCCGCGAAATTGCAGTTCTGCATGCCTTTAATTTGGTGCGCTTGGCTGTATTAAATAGTGAAAATTTGGTATAATGAAGTTTGTGCCAAATGAAGAATGATTCTAAAAATGGATAGGAAATGAGCCTTTCAAATGACGGTAATCGTTGGTGAGTTGCATACATTTCCTGTATAGTAAAAAATAGGAGAAAAGAATGGCGAAAAAACAGAAAAAATTAGATGATATCTCTAAGAAATTTGGAGATGAGCGTGAAAAAGCGCTCAATGATGCCCTGAAGTTGATCGAAAAGGATTTTGGTAAAGGATCCATCATGCGTTTGGGCGAACGCGCGGAACAAAAAGTACAAGTGATGAGCTCTGGTTCATTGGCTCTTGATATTGCCTTGGGTGCTGGTGGGTATCCAAAAGGTCGGATCATCGAAATCTATGGTCCAGAATCTTCTGGTAAAACAACCGTTGCCCTCCATGCAGTAGCCCAAGCACAGAAAGAAGGGGGCATTGCTGCTTTCATCGATGCCGAGCACGCCTTGGATCCATCTTATGCGGCAGCTCTCGGGGTCAATATCGATGAACTCCTCTTGTCTCAACCAGACTCAGGGGAACAAGGACTTGAAATTGCTGGTAAATTGATCGACTCTGGTGCGGTTGATTTGGTGGTTGTCGACTCTGTTGCGGCCTTGGTCCCTCGTGCAGAAATCGATGGAGATATCGGTGACAGCCACGTTGGTTTGCAGGCGCGGATGATGAGCCAAGCGATGCGCAAACTCGGAGCTTCGATCAATAAGACCAAGACCATTGCCATCTTTATCAACCAATTGCGTGAAAAAGTTGGGGTCATGTTTGGGAATCCTGAAACGACACCTGGTGGTCGTGCCCTGAAATTCTACGCCTCTGTCCGTTTAGATGTCCGTGGAAATACTCAAATCAAGGGTACTGGGGACCAAAAAGATACCAACGTTGGTAAGGAAACCAAGATCAAGGTTGTAAAGAACAAGGTAGCTCCACCGTTTAAAGAAGCCATGGTTGAAATCATGTACGGGGAAGGAATTTCACGTACGGGTGAATTGGTGAAGATTGCAACAGATTTGGATATCATCCAAAAAGCTGGTGCGTGGTACTCATATAATGGCGAAAAAATCGGTCAAGGATCTGAAAATGCTAAGAAATTCTTGGCTGACCACCCAGAAATTTTTGACGAAATCGACCACAAGGTTCGGGTACATTTTGGTTTGATCGAAGAAGACGAAACAGTAAAATCTCTTGATAAAACTGAAGAAACAGCTCCTGTCGTAGAAGAGGTAACTCTAGATTTAGATGACGCGATTGAAATTGAAGATTAATTTTTTTCAAAATAGGTCGCTAGACTGATGGTTTTTGTGTTATAATTTAATACGATAGTATTATCGTGTAGCGAAAGGAGTGCATGCATGATTAAAATTTATACAGTGTCAAGTTGCACCAGCTGTAAAAAAGCAAAGACTTGGCTCAACGCTCACCAGCTAACTTATAAAGAACAAAACCTCGGTAAGGAAGGGATCACCAAAGAAGAATTGTTGGATATCCTTACAAAGACTGAAAATGGAGTGGCAAGTATTGTCTCTTCAAAAAATCGATACGCTAAAAATCTAGGAGTGGACATCGAAGACTTGAGTGTCAATGAAGTCATTGATATCATCATGGAAACACCTCGTATTCTTAAAAGTCCGATCTTGGTAGATGACAAACGTCTCCAAGTGGGATACAAAGAAGATGATATTCGTGCTTTCTTGCCACGATCTGTTCGAA
>CABKMC010000015.1 GCA_902373455.1 uncultured Streptococcus sp. | reverse complement strand
GGCCAAAACCAAGCTGGAAAAGAAGACCCTCACGCTTGGCTCAATCTCGAAAACGGGATACTCTACGCTAAAAACATTGCGAAACAATTGATCGCAAAAGATCCCAAAAATAAGGACTTCTACGAAAAAAATCTAGCTGCCTATACTGAAAAACTTAGTAAGCTGGACCAAGAAGCCAAACAAAAATTCAACAATATCCCAGAGGAGAAGAAGATGATCGTGACCAGCGAAGGCTGCTTCAAGTACTTCTCCAAAGCCTACGGCGTCCCATCTGCCTATATCTGGGAAATCAACACGGAAGAAGAAGGCACACCTGACCAAATCAAAACGCTGGTAGAAAAGCTCCGGCAAACCAAGGTACCGGCCCTCTTTGTCGAATCCAGTGTCGATGAACGTCCTATGAAAACTGTGTCTAAGGATACCAATATCCCGATCTATGCAAAGATCTTCACTGACTCGATTGCCAAAGAAGGAGAAAAGGGCGATAGCTACTACAGCATGATGAAGTGGAACTTAGACAAGATCGCAGAAGGATTGAGTCAGTAGACCATTCAGATTTCTAAACAAATCAGTGGCTCTTCCCCCTTCATTGATGTACAATGAAAAGAAAAAAGGAGTCTTTTTATGGCAACATTTTTAGGAAACCCTGTGACCTTTACCGGATCTCAACTTCAAGTAGGGGAAATGGCCCATGATTTTTCATTGATCACTCCAGCTCTTGAGAAGAAATCTTTAGCTGATTTTGCTGGCAAGAAAAAAGTCCTCAGCATTATCCCATCCATCGACACAGGTATCTGTTCGATGCAAACACGTCACTTCAACCAAACCTTATCGGATATGGAAGACACTGTCGTCTTGACGGTCTCTGTCGACCTTCCTTTTGCTCAAGGTAAATGGTGCGCTGCTGAAGGGCTCGACAATGCCATCATGCTCTCAGACTACTACGACCATTCCTTCGGGAAAGCATACGGCCTCTTGATTAATGAATGGCACCTACTTGCGCGTGCTGTCTTGGTCTTAGATGCGGATAACAAGGTTACTTACGTTGAATACCTAGAAAATATCAACAGCGAACCAAATTACGACGCTGCAATCGAAGCCGTCAAAGCACTTGGATAAATGAAAAAAGAGGTCTGCGACCTCTTTTCCATTGCTATAAAATCCGATGGAGTCCATTCTGTAGGAGGACACGCCAGCGTAAGCGAGGGATGCCTCTGAGGAAACTCCGCACGCGCTGTGCCACTTGTTGCTTGTAGCTCTTGCCTCCTTGTGCAAAGACTCCTTTTCGACTCCAGTAGCCTTCGACACTGCGATCATTTTTAGGGGCTAAATAGCGAACACCTTGACGATAAAGGACCTGCTTCCGAAAGGCTGGGTCCCAAGCTTTGACGGGGTCAATATCTAAGTCCTTATGGGTCCGTCCCCTAGCCAGCCCGTAGTTAAAACTAGCCCCATTGACAATGCCATTTTCAGAAACTTCTACTGGATCGACTTCATTGAGAAAACGCCCGGCTTGATCGAGAATATACTCCGTATGGAAATTTAACAAGACCTTGAAATTGACTTGTTGGGAGGCCCCTGATGGATAATGAAGGTGACCATCTGGCCCTAGGGAGACCTTATTGTGAAGGCGGGCAGCCGCATAAGCATCCACCGTGACCTCTCTAGCCTTTTGTATGTAAGCTTGTAAGGCCTCCTCGTCAGTCTGTCCAGCTCTGGCCTTATGCGTCCGAACCCATTGGGCTTGGTAACTTGAAAGTAGGTAGCGTAACTGGTGAACCTGGCGTTTCAAGAGCTGATCTCCCGACTGATCTGCTAAGGGATCCTTTTCAAAGGCCACCTGCACGACGTGTGAAAAAGCCTTCCAAAAGTCGGAACCTGGCGGACAATCTGGAGCCATCCTACTCAGAAGAAAGGCTGTTTCTTCACAAGTTCCGGAAAGGTCACTTGGCATAAGAAGAATTTTCATGACTCCCCTCAGCAAGTCTTGGGCAGCCGTTTCCGTTAGATCTTTGATCTCTTGAAACCACATATTTTGAAACAGAGGACTGGCAAAGAAAAAGACAGACTGGTATTGTTCTTGGTAGGCTTGTGGATCTTTCAATCCCTGCAAGTGCTTCTCTAGATAGGCTAAACTACTCTCTCTCCAGCCTAATCTCACTAATTCCCGTCTGTTCATAGTGCCGTCCTTTCTATGCTTCTATACTACCATCTTTTGGAGCTTGAGACAATTCTCATTACTCCACTAGCGTTTTTGAAGATTTTTTTGATATACTAGAAGTGAGCGAAGAAAAGAGGAAAGCATGACACCAAACAAAGAAGATTACCTCAAGTGCATTTATGAAATTGGCACAGAAGTAGAAAAAATCAGCAACAAGGAAATCGCGAGTCGCATGCAGGTCTCTCCACCCGCTGTGACAGAGATGATTAAGCGTATGGTCTCTGAAGGACTCTTGGTAAAAGATAAGACCCATGGGTATCTACTAACGGATCTAGGATCGCAGTTGGTCTCTGATCTCTACCGCAAGCACCGTTTGATCGAAGTATTTCTTCTGGAAAATCTTGACTATACAACTGAAGAAGTCCATGAAGAGGCAGAAGTTCTCGAGCATACCGTTTCTGAACATTTCATTGACCAGCTGGATCACATGCTTGGAAATCCTAAGACCTGCCCTCACGGTGGGACAATTCCAAAGAAAGGCGAAAGGCTTGTCGAAGCCTACCAAGACCGTCTCAGCGAAGCGACCCAACCTGGTCTGTATATTCTGCAAAGGGTCCATGACACCTATGAATTGCTAAAATTCTTAGACCAGATCCATCTCCAGATTGGGGATACTATCGCGTTTCAACGGTATGATGACTACACAGGCCTCTATCACTTAGTCATCCAAGGACAAGAAATTTCTATCAACCAAGTGATCGCCCAACAACTCTATATCGAAAAACATGCAGTCTAATCCGACTGCATGTTTTCTTACTTATGGATTTTTTGTATCTAACAAAATCGTCACTGGACCATCATTGATCAATTCAATCGCCATATCGGCCCCAAAGATCCCTCGTTTGACAGGGACTTCTTTTTCTAATTGATCATTAAAGGCATCATATAACTGACTGGCCATGTCTGGCTTGGCAGCACCTGTAAAAGCAGGACGGTTGCCTTTTTTGGTATCCGCAAAGAGGGTAAATTGAGAGATCGATAAGATTTCCCCTTGGATATCTTTGACCGAAAGATTCATCTTATCTTCCTCATCTGAGAAAATACGCATCTGCGATACCTTGCGGACCGCATAATCCAAATCCTTCTGGTCATCCTCAGGCCCCACTCCCACTAGGAGCAACAAGCCTTGCTGGATCGCATTGTAGACTTGACCATCAATGGAAACTGAGGCACTCTTAACCCGTTGAATCACTAATTTCATTTGATTATCCTATTTTATAAATCTATTTGGCATTCACTACTAACCTTCAAAGAACATCAACTTCAGACAAGGCAGCGAGACGAAGACAGTACTGTAGTACGGCAAGGCGAGCTAACCAAGCAATAAAAGAGTTCTGAACATATCCTAGCTTCTTCAAAGAAAATCGACATCAGACAAGGCAGTGAGACGCAGGCACACTATCTGAAAAGTAAAGGCTGTTCAGTTGCTTTTAGTGCGAGGCAGCGAGACGAAGACAGTACTGTAGTACGGCGAGGCGAGCTAACGAAGCAATAAAAGATAACTGAGTAGCCGACTAGCCGTTGGTACGCTTAACAGAGTACACCTCCGGCACACTCTTAATCTTATCCACAACCGTTGTCAACATCGATAGGTTCGGAATCCCAAAGGAAATGTGGATATTGGCAAATTTCATGTCTTTGGTTGGTTGGGCATTGACAGTTGAGATCATCTTAGCTGTATTGGAGAGGACTTGGAGTACATCGTTAAGAAGTCCGGCACGGTTGAGTCCGTAAATATCGATATGGGCGATATAGTCTTTAGTCGTATTGTTATCTTCCCATTCTACATCGATCAAGCGTTGTTCGTAGTTGTCTTGAGCGCGAAGATTCATACAGTCTCGACGGTGAATCGCGACACCACGCCCTTTGGTAATGTAACCGACAATTTCATCGCCTGGAACTGGATTACAGCACTTAGCAATCCGAATCAAGAGTCCAGAAGCTCCTTGGATAACCACGCCACCTTCATGACGGACCTTCAAGGTGTCTTTTTTATTTTCAACCTTGACCTCGCCACCTTTGACCAGCTCTTCTGCTTCTGCGCGTGCCTTGGCCCGCTCTTCTTCTCGGCGTTCATCCTCCGTCAAGCGGTTAAAGATGGTAATAGCCCCAATCTCTCCAAAACCAATCGCCGCAAACAAGGCTTCTTCTGTCTTATAGCTTGATTTTTGTAGCACTTTGTCCATGTGCTTTTTATCCATGAACTTATTGGCTACCAAGTCATGCTCGTGGAATTGGGCCATCAAGAGGTCACGGCCACGGTTAATCGACAATTCCTTGTCTTGATTTTTAAAGAATTGACGGATCTTGTTGCGCGCCTTGCTAGTTTTAACAAGGGTCAACCAGTCACGACTCGGACCAAAGGAATTGGCATTGGTGATAATCTCTACCTGATCTCCCGTCCGAAGTTTAGTATTAAGAGGCACCATCCGGCCGTTGACCTTGGCACCAATCGCTTTTTCCCCAACTTTGGTGTGGATTTCATAGGCAAAATCGATCGGTCCGGAATCTTTGGGAAGCGAGCGCACGGTTCCGTCTGGTGTGAAGACATAAATTTCTTCCGCTAGAATATCTTCTTTTACATTTTCAACAAATTCTTTGGCGTCGCCTGACTGGTCTTGGAGCTCCATCATCTCCTTGATCCAGTTCATCCCAATGGCAGATTCCTTGCTGTTAACCTGACCTTTGATCCCTTTTTTGTAAGCCCAGTGAGCGGCAACCCCGTATTCGGCAACCTCGTGCATCTCCTTGGTTCGGATCTGGAATTCAATCGGTCCTTTAGGGCCGTATACAGTCGTATGGATGGACTGGTAGCCATTGGCCTTCCGGTTGGCAATATAGTCCTTAAAACGCCCTGGCATCGGTTTCCAGAGCTCATGGATGTAGCCCAGCATGGCATAGACATCACTTGGAGTATCCAGGATACAGCGGATGGCAATCAAGTCATAGATTTCATCAAAGCGCTTCTTCTTATCCTGCATCTTGCGGTAGATCGAGTAGATATGCTTTGGTCGGCCATAAATTTTTCCATGCAAATGGCGTTCCCCTGCATAGGTCTCAATCTTGTGGACAACCTCTTCGACCAACTCTTCTCGCTCGCGACGCTTTTCCTTCATCATGTGAGAAATCTTGTAGAATTCTGTCTCATTCAAATAACGGAAAGACAAATCTTCAAGCTCCCACTTGACGCTAGAAATCCCGAGACGGTGAGCCAGTGGCGCATAAATCTCCATGGTCTCACGCGAAATGCGTTCTTGCTTATCCTTGCGCAAATGCTTGAGGGTACGCATATTATGCAAGCGGTCTGCCAATTTGACCAAAATCACGCGGATATCTTGAGACATGGCCATAAGCATCTTGCGATGGTTTTCCGCCAACTGCTCTTCGTGGGACTTGTACTTGACCTTCCCGAGCTTGGTCACCCCATCGACGATCACGCGCACATCATGACCAAATTCACGCTCAAGATCATCCAAGGTCGCGTCCGTATCTTCCACGACATCATGCAAAAAACCACAGGCAACCGTCACAGCATCCAGTTTCAGTTTAGCAAGGATTCCTGCCACTTGAATCGGGTGAATAATATAAGGCTCACCAGACTGACGGAATTGACCACTATGGCAATCAACTGCATAGAACAAAGCCTTTTGCACAAAAGCAACATCCTCAGGTGATAAATATTTTTTTGTAAGGGCAACGACTTGGTCCCCAGTTAAATTCTCTTCTTTTGGCATTCGTTTTCTCCAGTTTCTTGGATACTATTTTAACACTTTTAGAAGCAGATGGGAACCAATGAAGCTACTTTAATATACGGATACTACTCGAAGATCATTCTGGGATCCACCTTGCTTTCATCATTCGTAAAAGTTTTTTGTAAAAAAATAACGAAGCGATTTCTTCACTTCGTTAGTTCATTAATTCTGTAACAACACTCACAGCGCTGAGAGCATAGAGTGGAGCGGTTTCTGCTCGTAGGATGCGAGGTCCAAGTCCCGCCAAGACAGCTCCTTTAGCTTCAAAAGACTCTATTTCTGCAGGGGATAGACCACCCTCTGGTCCAAAGATAAAGAGCAGTTTGCTTCCAGCTTCTAGTCCGGTCAGCGACTGAAGTAAAGCTGCTGCCTCTCCTTCTTTGGCTGACTCTTCATAAGCCACTACGATAGAGTCAAACTGGTCCAGTTGGGCTAGAAAATCTGCCTTTTTCTCAAAAAGGGTAATGCTTGGAACAAGATTCCGCTTGCTTTGTTCTGCTGCTCCAAGGGCGATTTTTTCTAGCTTCTCGACCTTTTTGCCCAATTTCTTGCCGTCCCACTTGGCAACGGACCAGTCAGCAGGGAAGGCCCAGATCTGGCTGGCACCGAGTTCCGTCACTTTTTGAGTGATAAACTCGAGCTTGTCTCCCTTGGGAAAGCCTGATGCGATGGTCACTTGGACTGGCAGCTCCACATTGTCTGCTAATTCCTCGATTAGCTCCAACTGACGAGCCTCTACATTGACCACGCGCGCCAAACGCTTGATCCCATCATCAAAGACTAGGGTCACCTGGTCATCTTCTTTCAAGCGCATGACCTGAAACATGTGCTTGCTGGTTTCCTTGTCCTCGATGGTGACAGGCGAGACAGCCAAGCCTTTTACAAAATACTGCTGCATGCTAGCCTCCAATCACACCGGAGATATCCTTGGTCTTCTTGAAGACACAGGCATTCCATTCCCCTTGGATCATGTGGGTTTCAAGGAAAAATCCAGCCGATTCGGCCGACTCACGCACCATGTCCCACTTGTCCTTGATAATGCCACTCATGATGAGGTAGCCTTCGTCCTTGACCAAGCGATAAGCATCGTCCGTCAGATGGATAAGGATATCCGCCAAGATATTAGCCACGATGACATCTGCCTCAATCTCCACGCCCTTGAGCAAATCGCCTGGGGCTACATGGATATTTTCCATGCCAGGGTTGAGTTCAATATTTTCCTGAGCCACTCGAACCGCTACATCATCCAGATCATAGGCAAATATTTCCTTAGCACCCAGAAGTGAGCTAGCAATAGAAAGGACACCTGAACCTGTCCCCACATCCAGCACTGTTTCGCCACCGCGAAGAACCTGCTCCAAGGCAAAGAGACTCATCTTGGTTGTTGGGTGAGTTCCTGTCCCAAAGGCCATCCCTGGATCCAGCTTAATAATCTTTTCTCCCGCCGTCGCCTCATAGTCCGTCCATGACGGTACGATGGTTAAGTCATGAGTGATACGAGCTGGCTCATAGTATTTCTTCCAGTTGTCGGCCCAGTCTTCCTCAGCCAAGGCAGTCGTTCCCATCTTAACCTCACCCAGATCCATAAAGTCGGTCAATTCTGCAAGACGCGCCTGCAAATCCGCTTCAACCGCAGCTACATCGACCGTCTCCGGGTAGTAGGCGGTCACCACGATTTCTTCTTGTTGATCGACCTCTGGGAAAATCTCACCGAAGCGGTCGATATTTCCTACATAGTCCATGCTGTCTTCGATTGCGACCCCTTGAGCGCCTAACTCGATCAAGAGATTAGAGACCAGCTCCTCCCCCTCACGCTTCACTGTAACTTTTAACTCTTGCCATGTTTCCATCATTAAGATACCAAGCCCGTAAAACACAAAGCCAAAATAGGAAACTCTCTGAAGACGCTTGTGTCTAAGAGAAGTTTATCTTTTTGGCACAGTGTTTAGGGCGAGTTCAGTTTAGAAATTTAACCGAACCTTCCTTTCTATTTCTCTATCAATTTTTTCATGTAGACCATATCCATACCTTCTTTTTCAGGCTCGATATGGGTTTGACAATAGCCGTTTTTCTCGTAAAAAGCAACCATTCCTGCATCCTGTAACACCGTACACAAATCCCATTGTCTAACGGTTGAAAATTCCTCTTCTAGTAAGCGCAATCCTTCAGATCCATACCCTTTTCCCTGATACGGAGGCAAAATCGCTGCTGTTCCCAACCAAGCTTTCGTTAACTCGGCATTGGTCTGAACTCGTAAAAATCCGATGTTTTCTTCATCTTCTTTTACAAAGTAGTAATAGCTATTGGGACGCTCGACTAGTTTCCATTTGATTCGCTCGCGATCCTCCAGATAGGGATCATATTCATCCTGGTATTTGTCATAGACAGCCTTAAAGCTGGCTCTCTGAATGGCAATAATGGTTTCTAAATCCTCTGCTCCTGCTTTCTCAAGTCTTATCATAACCTTTCCTCCAAATAATCCCTCAATCTCCCCTGGAGCTGAGGCACTGCCTGTTTAGACTTCAAAAACTCCTCAATAGGCATCAGTTTATAGGCCTGTCCTTCATCTCCAAAGATAATATTGTCAAATTGTTCTTGTCTTAACTGACCAACCATAAAGACCGATTGCTTGTCTTTAAAGATTACGCTAGGATAAATCTTGCTCCAAAGCAGACAGTCTTCATCTAAATGAATTCCCAGTTCCTCATAAACTTCACGCGCTGCGCACTCGAAAGGACTTTCGTTTCCTTCACGACCACCACCTGGCAACTCCCACATGTTGGGACAAGGGATATCGTCCTTGTCATCACGTAAGATAGTCAAGACCTTATCCCCACAAATCAAGGCAATCTTGCAACCTTGGAAATCCATTCTGCTATCCAATAATTCCATGATATTTACTCTTTTCTATGATAACAATTACTCTCTAGGAAAATACAAGCTAGCTTTCTTCGATTACTTTTTGGCACTCTGCATCCCAGTATGCCTGCCATCTACCATGTTTTTTAGCAAAATAAACGGTAAACTCATCATTTACATAATCTGCAACATAGCGAAGATTAGGCGGATTTTCCTCAAAACTTAATACCCAAGGATGGAAGTAAAAAGTTTTCTCCCACCTCTTCTGAGTATAGCCCAAATCCTTGGCAAACTGAGGGATGGGTTGTTGCATCTCACTTTCCAAACAAGACTGAATGGCATTGTCAATACTATTTAAACGAGCTAATAGTTGTTGAAACTGCTCTTCTTCCTCCATCTTAAAACCAACTAGAAATTCAAATTCCGCAAAATCTTCAGGAAATTCAAGTTCTGTGACTGTACCATCCTCTGCGTAGCATCCCTCCTCATTAACGAGGCGACGAGTTCCAGACTTCAATACTCGCTCGAAATCTAGATCCGCAAAGCGATTGCGGGGAAGAATATCAACTGACGGATCAGTTTTAGCTGACCTTCTCCTGAAAAACTGTTTGACTTTTTCTAGCATAGTCTCCCCCTTCTCCTTGAATTCATTATTTAAAAATGTCCACTTAGAATCTTTTCTAATACCTCGGGTAAGGGTAAAAAGTACTTTCTTCTAGGCCAACTTTGCCTTCTTCAAAAACTTCTTGGTTCCAGACGATCTCAAAGCTCTCTGCTTCTTCGTCTGCTAAGAAATCCATGAGCTCATCCAAGGCCAACTCAGCTGTATCTCGAAGGAAAGTCGCAAAATAAGCTAGAAATTCACGTGACAAGCCTTTTTTAGGCTCATAAGGAATCGCCGTTAAATAGGCATCTTCCTCCACATGAGACTTGGCTGGATTGTAGAAGATAACAGCTTCTTCAAAGAAGATATCCTCATCAGATTCTTCGCCAGCTTCATCAACCAGTGCAACCCCGCCTGTGTTTTGCGCTTCCAAGAGAAAAGCCACTTCTACCGCATGGTTTTTCTTATCCCAATTGATCTCAAAATCAAAAGGAAAAACCTTGTCCATCTCCTCTTCTAAAACATCTAAAAATCCGTATTTAGACATAGCGTCCTCTTTCTAATTTCCCACTCTTAGAGCGGAATATGATACAATAGTTACTACAATCTTACCATAAAAAACGCCTCTTTTAAAGGAGACAAAGCTAGAAAGGAGACCCTCATGCCGGACAATCTCGCCCTGCGCATGCGCCCACGGACGATCGATCAAGTCATCGGTCAAGAACACCTGGTCGGAGAAGGCAAAATCATCCGCCGCATGGTCGAGGCCAATCGTCTGTCCTCCATGATTCTCTATGGACCTCCGGGGATCGGAAAGACCAGCATTGCTTCTGCCATCGCAGGAACGACCAAGTATGCTTTTCGTACTTTCAATGCAACGGTTGACAGTAAAAAACGCCTGCAAGAGATCGCAGAGGAAGCCAAGTTTTCAGGTGGTTTGGTCCTGCTTTTGGATGAGATCCATCGCCTCGATAAAACCAAGCAAGATTTTCTCTTGCCTTTGCTCGAAAGTGGTCTGGTCATCATGATCGGTGCAACGACTGAAAATCCCTTTTTCTCTGTCACACCCGCTATTCGTAGCCGCGTACAAATCTTTGAGCTGGAACCGTTGACGACGGAGGAGGTCAAGCAAGCTCTAAAAACGGCGCTAGATGATCCCGAGCGTGGCTTTGATTTTCCAGTTGTGCTCGATGAGGACGCTTTGGATTTCATCGCTACCTCGACCAATGGAGATCTTCGTTCCGCCTTTAATTCTCTCGATCTGGCGGTGCTGTCGACCTCTGAAAATGCAGAAGGGATCCGCCATATTACGCTAGAGATCATGGAAAACAGCCTCCAGCGCAGCTACATCACTATGGACAAAGATGGAGACGGCCACTACGACGTGCTCTCTGCTCTGCAAAAATCTATCCGTGGTTCGGATGTCGATGCTAGTCTCCACTACGCCGCTCGTTTGATCGAAGCCGGAGATCTACCCAGCCTCGCTCGTCGCTTGACTGTTATCGCTTATGAGGATATCGGTCTGGCCAATCCAGATGCGCAGATCCATACCGTAACAGCCCTTCAAGCAGCTGAGCGCATCGGCTTTCCTGAGGCCCGCATTCTCATCGCCAACATCGTCATCGATCTAGCCCTTTCGCCTAAGTCCAACTCAGCCTACCTTGCCATGGACAAGGCCCTGTCTGATCTGAGAACATCTGGCAACCTTCCCATTCCTCGCCACCTCCGCGATGGTCATTATGCTGGAAGCAAGGAACTGGGAAATGCACAAAACTATAAATATCCCCACAACTACCCCGGCAACTGGGTCAAGCAAGACTACCTGCCAGACAAGCTCAAACACGCCTCTTACTTTATTCCCAATGAAAATGGCAAGTACGAACGTGCTCTCGGAGCTACCAAGGAGAAGATTGATCAATTCAAGAAAAAGTGACATCGGTTTCAAAAAAATGAGATTTTTTCTTGAAATATTTCCAAAATGTGGTATCATATACATATAGAAACGCTGTGGTGTACGAACTCACACTTAAGTGTTGACCGACTATTTTTTGTATTATTAGGGAAACAAAAGACTTCTGGCAGTATGCAGGCCGTTTCACGCGGAAGCAGCTAAGTCAGAGCGAGTTGCCCACCTGCTTAATTGCGCGGGTTCAATACAAATCGTGAAGTTTCGGCACCAATACAGCTTTTTATATTTGCCTCCTTAGCTCAGTTGGTAGAGCAGTAGACTCTTAATCTATGGGTCACAGGTTCGAGCCCTGTAGGGGGCATTTTTTATGCACAAAAAGCCTTGAAAACCAAGGCTTTTTTACTTTTCTTAAGAGTACTTAGCTCACTTTTTTATGAATACAAATAAGCGAGCTTCATGACAAAGCTCGCTTTTATCTAACACATCGTTATAATCTCAAAACCACCTCGGAGGTAGTTTGTTAATGAAAGTCTATATTAGGTATCATAATTCTAACAATAGCTGCTGAACAACTTCCAAAACATCCCTGAAAGAAATAGAAGTTGCATAAGGGTAATGAGACTGATAATTTTCCCAATGACGCGCCAATGTTATATCATCCTTCATCTCATCAATCATATTTTGAAAATCTACTACATCTAACGTTGTCTGACGATAGGAGAATGTTGCCTCGCAAGCTGATCGAAGCTTTTTACTATCCAATCGGCTTTTTTCCATACTATAAATTACATACACATCATAAAAATCCTTGCTTCGAGTGTTAAAGAAAGATCTTCGATAAATCGTTTCCAATTTTTCAGCCAATATTGTCTCCAAATTGTAGGCCACGATCTCATAGTCAACCTCTTGAAAGAGACTATGATAACGATAGGAAACGGATTTGGGAGTAATAGGATCACCAGTCGCAATATCTAAAGGAATTGTCTGACGTATATTATCAAGCCGACATAAAATATGGATTCGATAACCACCATAAGGATCTTCATCTTTAATTTCACTTATCTTAGTAATTTCATAATGAACCAAATCATCAGTTAGGATTTCCTTTAAAGTACTTTCTAGTAGAGATTTGTCCATCTTAAATTGTTCTAAAATAAAATCCATATCAGAAGTTGTTCGACTTTCAACACCAATAATATTGGATAAAAGAAATCCTCCCTTGAATACAAAGTTATGACTATACGGACTAGATGCTATCTTTGCAAGTATCGTTTCTAGAAAATAATAAGTTAGCACAACATTGAAATCTACCTGTTTTTCGTTTGAAATTTTATGGCACAGAGCAATCAATCTATCTTTATTCATATAAGACCTCCATCAATGATTGGACGTTTTCGAGCACATGAAACTCTCGCGCATATTTGTAGAGTTTTCGTAGATCTTTTTTTGAAGATTGAATATATCTCTTTAAAGAAGTCGAAAATATTTCCACATCTATCTTTTGTCGCTCGCGAATGAGATCGCATATCGATCTCTCCAAATCATATACCCTTACTTCATTTCCGAAGGACGTTTGTAGCTTTGTCACACCGACTTCATACAATTCTTTCTGGATGAAATGCCTTTTTACCTCCTTAGGAAATCGATGAGGATTATAACCTGTATAGACCGTCACTTCTTTGTATTTAGGGATAACATCTATCAGCCCATGGAGATACAATGCTGATAGATAAGAATAAATCACTTTTTGATGTTGGAGTTGGAAAATGGCATACTCATCATACTGAGACCAATCGGTGATATAAATCCCTCTGGCAACCTTTATGAGTTGACCATTTTCCACCATTCGATTTAGGTAAGGCTTTGGGATCCCTTTTTTAACTACATCAGATGTTCTAATAATAGACTGATGATCTAGCATTTCCTGTATTTGTTTTTGAATCATTTCAGCATTCCTATTGTTGTTACTTCTGTGCTTTTATTATATCATATCACACGCACAAAAGTAACAATAACGATTATTCATAAAAAGATGCCGGACAAATAGCTCCGACATCACTTTCCAAAATCCTCTCTCCAAATATCCTTGACGGTCACATCGTCCCAATTCTTTGGACTGAAGCGGCTGGAGTAGATGGAGGTCCAGTTCACAGTTCACCGGTCCACCACTCGCGCTTCAAAGTGGGCTGGTTTATCGTCTACATTGGTGATGGTGATGTTGTAGGGCTTTCGTTCCGTCACCCCAAATACTTCCTCTACTTCCCCTTGAATCACTATTCCATCGTTTTCTAAATAGAAACTCTTACTTTTATCATTTGGTAAGTCTTTACGCTCTGTTTTGTCTTTTAAAAAAATGAGCTCCGTTATTGTTTGCTTTTCAACATTATAGACTATGTGACTATCTTTCATCCCCCAACCTTTTCGACCGGACAATTTTAACTTAGCATCATCAAATTTTTTAAACTGGAGTTCCGACCTATATTCTAGCTGATCCGTATTGGGATAAACTCTCAATTGAACACTTTGACCAGGCTGGAGGGTGTAGCTTCCATAAGTAAGGATCGAATAAACAAACCAGACTGCAAATGAAGCATATAAGAATCCAATGATCTTTCGTGAACGTTTGCTTGTAAAACGACGCAAAAGCAAGACGAGAGAAATAATAAATATCAGGGGTGTTACCATTTGTCTTCCTTTCTTACCAGCATTGACCCGGTTATGATTTCTACAGCAGCTTTTCATTTCACTCCTAGCCACACTTTCCATCTAGTATACCATAACCTGAAATGATCTAATCACAAGAACCCTACCAAACATTTGACAGCTCTTCACCGAATCCGCTATGATAAGGGTACTTGAAATTCCAAGTTTTCATGCATTTGAAATGTAAGGAGTCCAAAATGAAAATCTATTATTCAAAATTTGTTGGTGTCGGTTATCTAATC